>USPO01000155.1 GCA_900556575.1 uncultured Eubacteriales bacterium | reverse complement strand
AAGAAACTATCCTTTTCATCAAGCGATACAAATGTGGTTACTGTAAGCCCAGAAGGGGTTCTTAGGGCGGCAAATCGTCCCGGAGAGGCTACGATATATATAAGCGGTACATCTTTGTATAAGGAATGTAAGGTAGAGGTACGACGTGCGGTAAAAGGAGTGTCATTATCAGCATCAGATTTGAAGTTTTATGCGGATAAACCTATAACCGCAAAGCTTACGGCAAATATAATTCCGGCGGATGCAACCAATCAAAACGTTAAATGGAAATCATCAGATACATCTGTTGCCGGAGTTGACGAAAACGGAAACGTTTCGACCTGTGGAGTGGGTACGGCAACCATAACGGCAGTAACGGAGGACGGCGGTTTCAAGGCACAGTGTACAGTTCGTTCGATTGTGCAGGATATAAGTGTAAAAGGTGTGTTTATAACAAATACGGTTGAGGCAATTCCTATTGGTACAGATTATGCTCTTACTTCTTATATTTATCCTGAGAGTGCATCAAATAAGCATATATCGTGGACAAGTTCAAATCCTGATGTTATAAGCGTGAATAACAGCGGTGTGATTCACGCAAATGAAGAAGGTTATGCAACAATAACGGCTGCGGCGGATAACGGACGTGAAGATTATTTCACACTTGCGGCAGTTCCCGTGAATGAGGGCGAGGAGTTTACATATGTTTCGACTGCCGAACCTTTGGATAAAAGAATAGAGGCTCTGTCGGTTCCCGTACATTATAATGAATATTCTTCGTCATATGACAGTGCATTAAAAATACAGCTTAAAAGTTCACCGGTCGTATTTACTACAAATTCACATTCGGCATCACAGTCAGATGTCGAGCAGTATTTAAATCCGGCTAATTTGATGAGCGGATACAATAAATATCAATTCCTTGATTTAAGCATGGTTTCTGACGTAAGTGCAAGAATGTTAAATGTATATTTGAGTGACAAAGGCATACTTAAAAATAAAGGAGAGATGTTCAGAGCTGCGGCGGAGGAATACCACGTCAATGCAGCGTATCTTGCGATTCATGCCTGCCTTGAATCGGGAAGCGGTACATCGGAGCTTGCCAGCGGAATTGAATACAACGGTACAAAGGTGTACAATATGTTCGGCATAGGTGCGTATGACAAAGATCCGGTAAATGAGGGAGCAAAGTATGCATATGAGCGTGGCTGGACGAGTGTGGATGCGGCGATAAAGGGCGGTGCCGAATGGATAAGCAAAAATTACATAAACAGCGGACAGAATACATTGTATAAAATGAGGTGGAATCCGGCAAAGCCCGGACAGAACCAATATGCGACCGATGTAGGCTGGGCATCAAAGCAGGCAAGAACCTTACAGACGTTTATGGAGGTATTTCCTATAAATTCATTGATATTTGATGTTCCGATATATGCGGGCAGTGAGCAGCCGCAGATGAAATATAATTAAAGGGAGTTTAAAATATGTTTATAGCATTGGAAGGAATAGATGGCAGCGGAAAAAGTACACAGATTAAAATGCTTGCCGATTATTTAAAAAATCAAGGCAGAGATGTATATTTGACAAGAGAACCGTCGGATTTGAACATAGGAAAAACCATAAGAAAGTATCTTACAGGCGAATTGAAAACAGATAACAGAGTTATAGCAGCATTGTTTGTTGCGGACAGATTAGAGCATATTCTCGATGATAAAGAAGGTTTGCTTAAAATTAAGTCAGACGGCAGGGATATAATAACGGACAGATATTATTTTTCCTCATATGCATATCAAAGTGTAGATATGCCGATGGATTGGATTATAAATGCCAATTCGGAGGCGGCAAAGCTTTTAAAGCCGGACGCAACTATATTTATAGATATAACACCGGAGCAGGCAATGGAGCGTATCAATACAAACAGGGAAGAAACAGAACTGTTTGAAAACGCAGAAAGACTGAAAGCGACAAGAGATAAGTATTTTGAAGCGTTCGATAAGCTGAAAAAAAGCGAGAATGTAATCATAGTAGACGGCAGCGGTACACCAGAGGAGGTACACTCAAGAATTGTTGAAGCTGTGAAAAAAGTATAAAAAATATTGCCGGCGGATTTAGCCGGCAATATTTTTTATGACAAAATTAACCGCCTATCATACCGAGGTTTACTCTGTTGAATGCTCCTCCGTTGATAGCTGTAAGCTTAGCACCCGATGCGTCAAGGAAAATATACTTTCCGCATACTCTTACGTCCTTGAATGTACCGCTGATGCTTATATATGACTGCAAATTCGCTGTTGTCTGTGTTCCGATAGCTGTCGGGTCCGCACATCCCATAATAGCTGTAACACCGTTTACGGTTGTATTTGTAATCTTAACACCGTTTGTATCGGCACTGTAAGCGATAATGAGGTTTTTGTCTGTCTGGAAGTTATCTATTGTAACAACTGTTGACTTGGCTGTATTAATGTTTTCCGATGAATATGTTCCCGGTTGGTCAATGTATGTACCGATAAGCTCATCCATGATGTAGGCAAATTCACCTCTTGTTATGTTTGAGCTGCCCTTTAACTGACCGTTAAAGCCCTTAAATCCGCCGTTTCCGACCACTGCCGCAGCATAGTCCTTTGCCCAGTCCGCAACTGTGTCTGCATCACCGAAACTGTTAAGTACCGCATTATCTGCCTTGCCTACATAATCAGATGTACCGTCTTTATATTTACGCTGATAACCCTCAAACTGGAACAGTCTTGAAAGAACAGTGTATGTTTCCTGACAAGTAATATTATTCTCAGGATTGAAGTTTCCGTCTGTATCACCCTTGAATGCCCCCATTGCAACAGCCTTTGAAACCGAATCCGCATACCATGCGTCTGATGCTACATCTTTGAATACGTCATTTGATAATTCAGTTGCACCCATAGCACGGACAACGATAGTTGCCATCTGTGCTCGTGTGATGTTGTCATTCGGTCTTACGGTTCCATCCTCGTATCCGCTGATAAGTCCGTTGGTTACGGCATTCTGCAAAGCAGTACCAATCTCGCCGTCCGGCATATCCGAAAAATCAGCAAATGCCGATGCCTGAAGTGCAAGTATTCCCGCAGCAGCGAGAGCAGTAATTTTTGAGATTTTTTTCATTATCGTTATACTCCTTTTGTTAAATAAAAATGAACTTATATATATTATAACAGATTTTATGACTAATGTAAATAGAAAAATATAATATTTATAAAAAAATACCGAAGCAGTGGTAAGCCTGCTTCGGTATATATGAATGTTATCATGAAAAAAACATCGTTTAGGTTATATTAACCTACTTTTTTACGGGCTGTTGCCTTTGCTCTTAAATCCGTCTTTAAAATTCTCTTTCTCATTCTGAGATTTTCCGGAGTTACCTCAAGAAGCTCGTCATCCGCAATAAAGTCGAGACATTGCTCAAGGCTTAACTCTCTCGGCGGAACAAGCTTTAACGCATCGTCCGAACCCGAGGCTCTTGTATTTGTAGCGTGTTTTTTCTTGCATACATTAACTGTGATATCTTCAAGACGTGAACTTTCACCGACAATCATACCCTCATATACCTTTATACCAGGTCCTACAAAGAGAGTACCTCTTTCCTGTGCATTATATAATCCGTAGGTAATTGTTTCGCCGTCTTCCCATGCAATCAATGTACCTCTTGAACGTCCGCTGAATTCACCCTTGAACGGCTCGTAACATTCAAGAATACTGTTTACAACAGCTGTACCCTTTGTTGCTGTTAAGATTTCACTTCTGAATCCTATAAGTCCTCTTGAAGGAATAAGGAATTCAAGTCTTGTGTAATTCTGAGCTGTCGGCGCCATGTTTGTCATTGTTCCCATACGCTGAACAACCGTATCCATTACAACACCTGTGTAATCTGTCGGAATATCGATTGTAAGTCTTTCGATAGGCTCGCACTTAACGCCGTCAATCTCCTTGTAAATTACAACAGGATTTGAAACCTGGAATTCATATCCTTCTCTTCTCATGTTCTCAATCAAAACAGATAAGTGAAGCTCTCCTCTGCCCGAAACGGTGAAAGCCTCTGTTGAGTCTGTTTCATCAACTCTTAAACTTACGTTAGAGTCAAGCTCTCTGAAAAGTCTGTCACGAAGATGACGTGATGTAACAAACTTACCTTCCTTGCCTGCAAACGGGCTGTCATTTACGCTGAAAGTCATAGAAAGAACCGGATCGTCAATCTTTACAAACGGGAGCGGTTCAGGATTGTTGCAGTCACATACTGTTTCGCCTATATTAATATCTGCAATACCCGAAATAGCAACAACGTCACCTGCTCCGACTTCGTCTGTAATACCCTTTGAAAGTCCTTCAAACGTATACAGCTTTGTAGCCTTTGCATGACCTATTTTTCCGTCCGGATGACAAATTGCCAAAGGCATTCCTGTCTTTACAGAACCGCGCTGGATTTTACCTACGGCAATACGGCCTGTGTAATCATCATAGTCTATATTTGAAACAAGCATCTGGAACGGTGCGTCATCATCACAGTCCGGACATGGAATGTAATTAACGATTAACTCAAATAATTCCTTTAAATCCTCTTTAGGACACTCCGGATTGTATTCTGCCGTTGCCCAGCCGTCACGGCCGGATGCAAAAATAACCGGTGTATCAAGCTGTTCATCGGTAGCACCGAGATCGATGAATAATTCAAGAACTTCATCAACTACTTCATACGGACGTGCATTCGGACGGTCAACCTTGTTTACAACGATAATCGGCTTGAGGTTTAATGCAAGAGCCTTTGAAAGAACAAATCTTGTCTGCGGCATGCAGCCTTCAAAAGCATCAACAAGGAGAAGAACACCGTCAACCATTTCAAGACCACGCTCAACTTCGCCG
>USPO01000154.1 GCA_900556575.1 uncultured Eubacteriales bacterium | reverse complement strand
GAGTGTGTGTGATAAAAAGGGCGGAGCAATAGATGAATGTCTTGACGAAATAATAGAACAGTCATATGCAATGGGTTATTTGAATGAAACAAATAACAGCATTGAAATGGATGTTGTATCAACACATAAAAAGACTCATGAGGCGGCGGAAAAGTACAACGGCGGAATGAATCTTAACGGAATGAATATAACGGCGGCGGTTGAAAAGGCGGATAGGGAGGAATTAAAAAAGGCGAAGGAGCTTAATATATCAGTTGGAAGACTGCGTGCAATTGATGAATACAGCGTTGAATACGGCGGAAACGAGGAAAGCAATGCTGAAAAACTAAAGGATATTCCGACTAAGGAAATAAAGAAAAGAACCGAGGCGATTTCGTCTGTAAATATTAATTCAGGAAAAAGTGCATTAGCTGAAAAAAACGTGGATAAAACATCAAAGTCGGAAAATGAGCGTGGAAATACCGATAAGAACAATGATGTTGATAATAATGTGAAAACATCGGAAAAGGTTAAATACACAGATGTTATAAAAGCATCACCAAGATCAATAGATAATGTTAATAAATCTGCAGGTACAGCCGGCAAATCTTCTGCCGTATCTGTATCGAGACCGGAATTTAAAACGCTGCCCTCAAATACATCACAGAGTACAGCTGCAAATTCCGAAATTAAAAACAGCGAAGATTCGGCTAAATCCTATGACAGCGGTAAATCCGTAAACGAGGATAAACCAAATATATCAAAACCGGAATTTGAAGAAATAAGTACAAAATCTGACTCGGAACAAACTTCGGACAATACAGAAGAAAAATCCGAAAATGAGGCTGTTACAATGCCTGCTGAGAAGGAAGAGCCTGTAATCGAAGTGCCTGATTTCACAAATAAGGATAATTGGCTTAACAATGATAAGAAAAATGACAAAACAGATAAGCCGAATGAGGATAAAAAAGAAGATAAATCGGAAGAAAATTCTTCATCGGATAATGTGAATAAAAATGACAAAGTGCCGGAAAATAAGGATAAAGAAAATCCTGCAAACGAGGATAACAATACATTAAAACCGAATGAGGATAATAAAAATAACGGCGGTTCGGCGGATAAAACCGACAGCAGCGGAAACAACGAAGAAAAAACGAATAATTCGGATAATAAGACCGACAGCAGAAAGAACGAGCCGGAAAAGCCGAACAGTTCCGACAAGAACGATACAGCGGATAAAAGCGATGAAGAAAGACCGAATAATTCGGATAATAAGAACAATACGGCGGATAAAACAGACAATGGCAGAAATGATGACGGAAAGTCTGATAATTTAAAGCCGAATGATAAAAATAATGAAGAAAAGCCGGATAATTCAAATAAAACAGAAATTATAGATAAACCGCAAAATCCTAACGGCGAAAATGACAAACCTAAAAATGACGGAACGAATACCGAACCGGCACAAAGACCGCAAAATCCAAATAACGGCGGAAATAAAGCAGACAGCACGCAGGATAATAAGGGCAGCGGCAGAGATAACCAATCACAAAGTCCGAGCGGCGGAAATGCGGATAGACCGCAAAATCCAAATCCGGGACAAAGCAAAGGACAGCCGAACGGTTCAGGTTCTGGAGGTGCGAGCTTAAGCGGAGACAGCGGAGGTCATACGGGAAATGAGCGTTCGAGCAGCGGAAATTCTTTGTCGGGGAATCGTCCGGACGCCGGCGGTTCTTCAATTGGAGAGCGTCCGAATAGCGGAAATTCTTCGGGCGGTGAACGCTCCGGAAATGAAGGCAAACAGGGCGGTGAACGCCCGAACAGCGGAAGAAGTAATGATAATTCGGGACATGGCGGAGGAGCGGAAAACGGCGGTCCGAATGTCGCAAGGGCAGACGCTCCAAAATAAAAATAAAAAACCATAAATTACAAGAATAAAAAGTCTCTCATCTGCACAAATTATAATTGAGCCAAGGCTCAAGAACACGAAACAACGGAGCGGTTTTTAAGAGGGGACACCCGCTTAAAAGCCAATCCGCAAAAGAGAAGGGAGATTAAAGCTATGTCAACAAAGAGCAAATCAAAGAAGTCACAGGGATTATCACAGTTCAAGATGGAAGCGGCAAGAGAGGTAGGCGTTGATTTAAAGAACGACGGCTACAACGGAGACCTTACTTCAAGACAGGCAGGCAGTGTAGGCGGTCAGATGGTTAAGAAGATGGTAGAGGCATACGAGCAGTCATTAAAGGACTGATTTAGGTATAGCCTGACGAGCGGATAATTTAGGATAATATTTTAAGATACAAATGAAAAAGAGCGGATTATCAAAGCATAGGTTTCGATAATCCGCTTTTATTTTATTTATCGGAGCGATTAGAGAGAGAAAAATGAGTAAAATTCAACTCCGTAAATAGCTGTTAAAGAGTAATTGTAAATGTTTTATCAGCTGAAACACTAAGTGCCTTTGCAGCTGCCTTGTTTGCATCAGAGTTGGCAAATGTGTCGGTGCCGCTGGTGGTTATGATATTTTCGGGTTTGAAAATACTGAGTGTTATTACCGGAGTATTATAAGTTTTCTTCATTGTTACCGTCCTCCTTATTCTGTTGTTACTTGAATGCCATCTGCTGTTATTTTATTAAGAGCGGTTTCATCCTGTGAACCTATAATGATACCGTAAACAAAAGTGGCATCTTTGCCTGTTAAACTCAAATCATCTTTGGATTCTGATGTTTCACCGGCATTAACAGTAATTTTCCTGACTGCATTTGTTCCCGGTGTTACATTGAATTGGAATGCTTTTGCATACCATCCGTCATTGCCGGAGAATATATCGCTGCCGCTTTCATCTGATACGGCTGTTACAGCGCTGACTTTTGCCGATGTATCAACTGTGGTTGTCAGAACTGCTTGGAAGTTTGACATTGAAACAGTATCAACATCAAATTTCTTTTCATTTTTAGAATCTCTATCCTGTGTATTTAGAGTAAGACTTGAAAAATCGGCACTTATTGATTTACGGCCGGTGGAATAAGAATTGGTAGTACTTCCGACTGTAATTTGTGATGTATCAATTGTGGCAGAGCTGTTTTCGCCGATTGTATATTTTAATTCGATTAATGCTGTATTATCGGTATTGAGATCTCCGTTAAGATGCATACCATTATATTTAAATGTTTTATCTACACCGTTCGTTCCGGCTGAATTTACATATACCTGACCTCCGGCTATCTTTAAACCTCCGCGGTATTTTGCGGTTCCGTTTGCTGAAATATTGTAAGTAATAGTCAGTGTATCGCCTGCTTTAGCTGTATTTAGTGCGGCTTGGCTGGTGGCATCTAATGTATATTTATCGTTAGAGTCGGTTTTGTAATCATAGCTGCTTAAAGCTTTACCGTCAAAGCCAACATAATTTAAAGGTATATCTTGTGTCGCAGCAGAAGCGGAAACGGCGAACAGTGAAGCTGCGGCTATTGAGGCTGCCGCTGCGGCACCTATTAATTTCTTTATGTTCATGAAATCAAATCCTTTCTGTTAGAAATTCTTGCTCTCTGTATCATAACAGGGAAACTCTGATACGGAGAACGGTAATTGTTAAGGTTGTATAGGGGGAGATTTTTGTTTCCCTGTATTCTCTCTCTTTTTTGGTTTAATTTTACCATAAACAATGTAAGAATTCTATACCTATATTAGTGAAAGGATTGCGGATATTATTATTTTATCATATGTTTTGGCGGCTGTCCCATTATACCGACGTAGGCACGGTAAAAGCCCGAATAGCTTTTAAATCCGGCATCTATGCACGACTGGAGCAGAGTTTTACCGTTTTTATATAATTCCTGAACATATAGAATACGCTTGTATGTTATGTAATGATTTACTGTATATCCGGTATACCTTTTGAAAAGGTTACATAGATAGTTTTTGGAGATGTAGCATTCAGCGGCTATTGTATCGAGCGAGAGGTCGCCGTCGAGGTTATCGTTTATATACATGATAACATTTCGTATTCGTTCGTTGCGTGAATGAATATCCTTTGCGGAGGATTTCGCTTTATTGAGCAGATAGAGAAATTCCATAAGAACACCGTCCATCACCTGATACTGCTCCTCTTTGGCATAGAGGTCAAGCCTTTTTATGCACTCGGAGAGTGAACGCTCGGATATGTTATAGGATAGTATATTACCTGTTCCGAGACGGCGGTTTTCTAATACATCAAGAAATTGGCGGCAGTTCTTTTCGTCAAAATACTCCGGTTTTATATAGAGAATAATACGGTCGTAAACTGTATCGCTCAGACAAACGATATGGTGCATTTCAAACGGACGAACGAGCATTACGTCATAGGGGCAAAGCTTATATATATTACCTTCAACATGAAACTCACAGTCTCCCTTTACGAGCATTACGATTTCATACAGATTATCGTGATTGTGCAAAGCAAAATCAATGGCTTTGGGATGTTCGTCTATATCATGAACGAGTCCGAAGCTCATTCCGGGGAAAATTTCAATTGTTTTTCGTGCCATTTTTTCAATCTCCTTACTCAAAAGCATATATAAATATTTTATCATAAAGAAAAAAGCGGTGCAACAATTTTCAGAAAAATCATAATTATTCAGTAATGGAATATATAGAAATATTTTAAAATAAGCTTGTATTTTTCGGTTGTTTATAGTATAATAAGGCTTAAGAGAATACTATGAATATACGGGGCAGGTGATACTATGAATTATAAATGGCTGTACAAGCTGTACTATTCGGATAAAGCGGAGTATGAGAAAGCATATATGGAACGGTATAACGGAATATCGACGTACAGATATAATTTTAAAATAAATGATATGCCGGCATTTGCCGTTATCGATACTCATACGGTTAAAATGATTTACGATA
>USPO01000153.1 GCA_900556575.1 uncultured Eubacteriales bacterium | reverse complement strand
TGGTGACTCGTGAGGGAATCGAACCCTCGTTGCCGGCGTGAGAGGCCGGAGTCTTAACCGCTTGACCAACGAGCCATATTACATAAGCTATTATAGCATACACTTTATGATTTGTCAAGTGTTTTTTTTATTTTTTTTCACTTCACTCTGCTTTTGGAATATTCTATAGTTTTGCTTTTACTTTTTTTATTTTTTTGGCAATATTTTTAATTGACAAATCGTGTTTTATCTGCTATAATATTATTCGTTGCTGATGGTAATTCAGTAAATGCCGATGTGGCGGAATAGGCAGACGCCCGGGATTTAAAATCCCGTGGGTAGTGATACCCGTGCCGGTTCGACCCCGGCCATCGGTATTAAAGGACTCAAACTTGGTTTGAGTCCTTTTTTGTATTATAGGAACAAAACACAAGATTTTTAAAGGATTTATTCCCATAATGCAATATTGTTTGACAAAAGTAAGATAAAATGATATAATCTACAATAACAGGGAGTCTGTCTCCCGCTATACATAAATAAATAATTGATTTACCATAAAAAATAAGAAAGGACTTTGAATATGTCAGTTTCATTCAAAGGCGGAGTTAAAATACAATTTGACAGCGATAAGATACGGTCATTTGACTCAAAGCCCGTCATGCCATGCTCAAAGCTGTATTTTCCTCTGATCTCAAAAAGCGGTGTATCATACATTCCTGTTGTCAAAGCAGGCGACTCCGTTTTGCTCGGTCAGAAAATCGCTTTCTCCGCCGACAACTGGGAACTGCCCATGCACAGTTCCGTTTCAGGCACAGTTGACGAAATAACAGAACACCTCTCCCCGGCAGGAACGGTCAAAACCATAGTAATAAAAAATGATGAGCTTTATACACCTATCGAAAATCCATCTATAATAGAAGATTACAAGTCAGTCGATAAAACAAAGCTTATAGAAATACTTCAAAATTCGGGTGTATCCGAGCTGCCCACAGGTGATTTTCTATGCGGAGATACATTTATATCAATGCCTCCGAAGTACCTGATAATAAACGCAGCGGAGGGAGAGCCGTACAAAGCCGCCGCATCGAGAAGAATTGCCGAAAACGCTACCGAGATTGCCGAGGGCTGCAAAATAGTACAATATCTTTTAGGTATTAAAAATATCTATTGGGTGATGGAATCGGATTTCAGAGAAGGAATAAATGCCGCCGCCGGAGCAATACGCTTTGACGAAAGTATGAATATCATAACCGTAAAGCCTAAATATCCGCAGAACTGCGATGCAATGATTGTAAAAGCTGTTTTGGGACGTTCTATTCCCAAGGGAAAGACTCCGTCAGAGGCAGGATGCCTTATTATTTCCCCCGAAGTGCTTTATCAGATACGCAATGTATTGAAAACCGGACTTCCTGTAACGGAAACCATGGTGAGCATAGGCGGAAATGTTCTGAGTTTAGCCGATAATTACAGAGTATCGCTCGGAACACCGATAGCCGCCCTGACGGCACAGACAGACTCCGCCGCCGGAGATGCCGATAAAATCTTTATGAACAGCCTAATCGGCGGTGAAGAACTTCCATCAAAGAATATACCTATTACAAAGGATATAACAGCTGTAATGCTTATCTCATATTCTTCAAAAAAGCGAAAGGTGTCACCTGTACCGGAAAACCAAAAACGCTGTATCCGCTGCGGACGCTGTGTAATCAATTGTCCGGCAGGGCTTATGCCTTTCAAAATCAGCAATGCATCCATCGATTACAGACCTTCAAAGGCAATGAAATATCATTCCTCCGATTGTATCGGCTGCGGAGTATGTTCCTATGTATGTCCGGCGGGAATACCCCTTGCCGAAAACATTGCTTCCATTAATGATTCGATAGAAAGACTTTACACAAAGGAGGGCTCCGTAGATGAATAAACCGAATATACACTCAAATACCACACCGTTTACAATAAATGCAGTTATATTAATATCTCTGATACCTACCGTTATACTATCCGTTTATAAAAGCGGAATACGAAGTTTATTGGTAATAGCGATAACTATCGCATCGGCGGTATTATTTGAAGTACTTTGGGATTTGGCACTTCGGAAAGGTATAAATGCAAAGGAATTGGGAGGAGCCGTAACAGGCTGCATTGTTGCATTGATTTTACCCGTTAATTCTCCGCTTTGGATTGCACCCATTGCCGCATTTTTTGCTGTTGTCATATTTCAAAAGCTTATAGGACTTACACGCCGCAGCTTTATAAATCCCGCTGCCGGAGCATATCTTTTAATACTTGTGTTCTTCGGCAAAATACTCAGCACAGACGGCGCAAGTATATGTGAGCAGGCAATGCCCGCCGTTATTATCGGATTGGCGATACTTGTATTCAAAGGTATTATACAGCTCAGAATACCGATTACATTTGTACTTTCATACTTCATAGCCTCATGCATCGCCCCGATATTCACAGGTGCGGAAACAGGCAGTGTAATATTAATGCAGCTTACATCGGGAAGTCTGATTTTATCGGCTGTATTCATCGCAGCAGCATATGAATCATCACCAATCACTCCGAACGGCAAAATATTATACGGAGTATGCTGCGGAATTGTTACGCTGATATTTAATACGTCTATTCCGCTGACACAATCGGCAATGCTTGCAATTGTAATAATGAACGTACTTTCACCGATAATAGAAAGACTGACTATACCAAAGACATGGAGGAACAATTAATTGACATTTTCATTACTGACATACGTTATGGTATGCGGACTTGTTTTTCTCTCCGGCTTTATCGATGCAATAGCCGGAGGAGGCGGTCTTATTTCACTTCCGGCATATATGATGACGGGAATGCCTTCTCATCTTGCAGTAGGCACAAATAAGCTTTCCTCGGCAATCGGAACAACCGTATCGACTTCAAGATACATAAAGAAAGGATTTGTTATATGGAAAATTGCCGTCCCGTCGGCAGTTCTGTCAATTGCCGGTTCTGTTGCCGGAGCAAATCTTTCAATGCTCATCAATGAAAGGGTTCTGACATATGTAATGCTTGTGATACTTCCCATCACTGCAGTTGCCGTATTTTTAAAGAAGGATATAGAATCCGTAAAAGAAGTACCGCAATCCCGAATGATTGCCGTATCTCTTGCAGCTGCACTCATAATAGGAATGTATGACGGGTTTTACGGTCCCGGAACAGGTACATTTATGATTCTTGCTCTGACCGGGCTTGCCGGAATGAACGCTCAGAATGCAGCCGGCAACACCAAAATCATGAATTTATCCTCAAATATAGCGGCACTTGTAACATTCATCATAAACGAAAAGATTGTTTACAGTCTCGGACTTTGTGCTGCCGTATTCAGCGTTCTGGGTCATTACACCGGTTTGGGAATGGTAATTACAAACGGAAAGAAAATAATGCGTCCGGCAATCGTAATTGTACTGTTAATTATGATTGTAAAAATCGTATGGGAACAATTCATATAAAAATACAGCCGCCCGGTTTATTGCCGAGCGGCTGTATTTTTTTAGAACAATCCCATTCCTCCAAAGTTTACAATCAATGCCGCAAATACTATTGAAACCATTGAAAGAAGCTTGATAAGAATGTTTACCGAAGGACCCGATGTATCCTTGAACGGGTCGCCAACCGTATCACCCACAACGGCTGCCTTGTGATTTTCCGAACCCTTGCCGTTGAAGTTTCCTGCCTCGATATACTTCTTTGCATTATCCCATGCACCGCCCGAATTTGCCATCATAATCGCAAGAACAAATCCCGATACCAATGCACCGGCAAGCATACCGACAACACCGTTTGCACCTAAGATAATACCCACAACGATAGGTGCGATAATTCCGAGTGCCGCCGGAAGAACCATTTCATGAAGTGATGACTTTGTACAAATATCGATACAAGTTTCGTAATCAGCCTCTGCCTTGCCTTCCATAAGACCTTTAATTTCCCTGAACTGACGGCGAACCTCAACAACTATTTTCTGAGCCGCACGTCCTACCGCCTGCATTGTCATAGCGGAGAAAAGGAACGGGAGCATTGCTCCGATGAATAAGCCTATCAATACTGCCGGATTTGTTATTGTCAAATCGAGTATGCTTGAATCGATTGTATTTACCTTATCCGTATATGATACGATAAGAGCAAGTGCCGTTAAAGCGGCAGAACCGATTGCAAAGCCCTTTCCCGTTGCTGCTGTTGTGTTTCCGAGCGAATCGAGTGCATCGGTACGGTTACGAACTTCACTCTCAAGACCCGACATTTCCGCTATACCGCCGGCATTATCCGCAACCGGACCGTATGCATCGGTTGCAAGAGTAATTCCGAGTGTCGAAAGCATACCTACAGCCGAAAGACCGATGCCATAGAGTCCGCTTTCAAAGCTTGACATACCGCCTGCAACAAAGTAACTGATAATTACCGAAATACCGATTATAATTACCGGAATAGCCGTTGACTGCATTCCCAATGCAATACCGTCAATAATAATTGTAGCCGAACCTGTTTCCGATGAACCCGCAAGCTTTTTTGTAGGCTCGTATGAATCCGATGTATAATACTCTGTAAAGAATCCAATCAGCACACCCGCAAGCAAGCCCGAAAGAACTGCTCCGAACAAAGCCTTATTATTCGGAAGAAGAAGCATAATAAGAACAAAGCTTACAACCGCCGCAAGAACAGAGGCAATATATGTACCCGTTCTTAAAGAACCGAGAAGCATTTTCTGATTTGCACCCTCTTTTGTCTTAACAAAGAATGTACCGATTATAGATGCCAGAATACCGATTGCGGCAATAGCCATAGGAAGTACAACTCCGGCTACCCCGTGACCTGCGGCAACCGCCAATGCGCCGCATGAAATGATTGAACCGACATATGATTCATACAAATCCGCACCCAT
>USPO01000152.1 GCA_900556575.1 uncultured Eubacteriales bacterium | reverse complement strand
ATCAGATGCAGAAAACTGGCCATATAAAACTTATGGTGATGCACAATATATTGAACACGTAATGAGATATTATTATGAGCGGCTTGCGTATCGTTCAGCTAAAGTAAGAGTTAATGATAAGCTTGTAAAATTTGAGGACCAGGCACCTATAATAGAAGATGGCAGGACGCTTGTTCCGGTTCGTGCTTTATCACAGACCTTGGGAGCAAAAGTAAATTGGAATTCTTCAAAAAGGCAGGCGGAAATTACTAAAGGTGATATAAATATTGTAATTCCTATTGACAGCGATAACGCATATGTGAACGGACAGACTGCATATTTAGATGTTCCGGCAGAAATTATGAATGGAAGAACTATGGTTCCGCTTCGTTTTGCTGCAGAGGCTTTAAATATAGAAATTTCGTGGGACCAGGATACAAAAACAGTTAATATAAAAAATTGACTATAATATGGAATTAAATAAGTTTTGATTGGACAGGTAGTGCTTTTTTACTTAAATTCGACAATATCTCTTGACATTTTACAAGATTTGTTGTAAAATAGTACTATGAATATATAAAGAGGTGAGTATTATGTCATCAAAAAAACATACTGACTTGGGAGATGAGCTTAAGAATATAGTTTCAGATGCTGTTGATTCACTGGATTTTAGTCAATTAAGCAAAAATGTATCAGGTATATTAAATGATGCTGTTGATATAAGCAAGACTGGTATAAAAAAGGCTTCTGACGCTCTTAATGGTGCTGCAGGTGGATTTCATAAATTTGCAAGAGCAATAAAGGGAGAAAAGAAAAAGGATATATATCCGTTAAATAAAAATGCAATACCGAATGGATATGGTGTTGTTGCCGCTTCATGCGGAATTGCGGGAATTGTTTGCACGTCTGTTATAGGAGCGTTCTTTTCAATAGGAAATTATCTGATGTCACATTCAATGCCTACTGTATCACTCATATGTACCGGTGTAGGATTAATCATATTTTCTGTTATGACATCACGAGGCAGAAAGGCAATGAAACTGAAAAAAGCATTTAAGAATTACTGTACTCTTATGGAAAACAAACCGTATTTGCTTGTAGATGAAGCTGTCAGGACAACAAATTTGCCGGAAAGAAAGGTTATAAAAAGCCTGGATACAATTGTTGAAATGGGCGGATTTCCGGAAGGTCATATTTCACCGGATGAAAAATATTTCTTTGCAAGCAATGAAGTATATAATGAGTATTTGGAGGCAAGGTCAGCTGCAATTAGGAGGAAAGAGGCTTTAGATAATAATCCGAACGCTGACGAAATAAGAAATAAAATTGAAGAAGGCAGAGAACATATAAGAAAAATCAGAGAAGCAAATGAAGCAATTCCTGGTGAGAAAATATCTAAAAAGCTTGATGATACAGAAGTGATATTAAATAAGATATTTAACAGAATAGAAGACAAGCCGGAGCTTTTACCGGATGTCAGAAAGCTGCTGGATTATTATTTGCCTATTGTACAGAAACTTTTGGACGCATATATACGATTTGATAATGACGGATATGGAGTTGATAATGCCACTGACGCAAAAAATGAAATAGAAAAATCACTGGATTCAATTAATATAGCCTTTGAAAATCTTTATAATGATATGTTCAGAGATGAAAAAGTAGATATAATTTCAGATATAAGCGTTTTAAATTCAATGTTTGCACAAGAAGGATTGAATAAGGATAATTTAAGAAATAGTTAAAAAAATAATTTAATATGAAAGGATGATAGTAATGGATAACACAATGCCAACACTAACACTTACGCCTGATTTAGGAGAGATGCCAAAGCCGGCAGAGGTTGAAAAGCAGCCGGAGCCGGAAACAGCAGGAATAGCAGGAGTTGAACTCTCACCGGAAGAAAAGCAGATGGTTGATAATTTTGCAAAACAAATTGATCTTACAAATTCAACAGTTATTTTGCAATACGGAGCAGGAACACAGCAAAAGATGGCGTCATTTTCAGAAAGGGCTCTTCAGTCTGTACAGACAAAGGATTTGGGCGAAGTTGGAGATATGCTTGCCGGAATGGTAATGGAATTAAAAAACTTCGATGTGAATGAAGAAGAAAAAGGCGGACTTTTTAAGCTTTTCAGAAAAAGCACAAATAAGGTAGAGGCTCTGAAAACTCGTTACAATAAGGCAGAAACGAATATTACAGCGGTTTCAAAAATGTTGGAGCAGCATCATATTAGACTTATGAAAGATATATCAGGCCTTGACCAGATGTATGAGTCTAACTTAAACTATTACAAAGAAATTACAATGTATATTCTTGCCGGAAAGAAGAGCATTGAAAGCTTTAAGGCAAATGAGCTTGCACAGGCTGTAAAAAAAGCAAATGAGAGCGGACTTCCGGAGGATGCACAGCGTGCAAAGGATCTAAACGATATGTGCAACAGGTTTGAAAAGAAAATTCATGACCTTGAACTTACAAGAATGATTTCAATTCAGACTGCACCGCAGATAAGGCTTATTCAGAATAATGATGCTGCAATGGCGGAAAAAATACAGTCAACTCTTGTCAATACAATTCCTCTTTGGAAAAATCAAATGGTATTGGCACTTGGAATAGCACATTCTACCGAGGCAGCAAAGGCACAAAGAGCAGTCACAGACATGACAAATGATTTATTAAAGAAGAATGCCGCAGCATTAAAGATGGCTACAGTAGAAACGGCTAAAGAGTCTGAGAGAGGCATTGTTGATATAGAGACCTTAAAAGAAACAAATGAAATGCTTATTTCTACATTTGATGAGGTATTGACTATTCAGGCAGACGGACGAGCTAAGCGTAAAGAAGCAGAGGCGGAACTTGCTAAGATTGAGGGAGACCTTAAGAATAAACTTTTAGAGGTAAGTACAGGAAGAGCTTAAATGAATGGTTTAAGTAAAAAATGCAAGAAATTTAAATCTAAAAAACACGCAGAGCGCTTGCATACTCTGCGTGTTTCTCTTTGTATCAGAATACAATATATGCTTACAGTAATTCTTCCCACCCCGTAATATAGCGGTCAGAAACCTGTTTTAGCCTTTGAGTTTCATATGAATTTGTATCGTCGTATATGGCACAAGTCTTAAAACCTGCTTTGCGGGCTGTTTCAAGTCCGAGTACAATATCTTCATATACAATGCAGTCCTGAGGCTTTAAGCCTATACGTTCCGCTGCAAGCAGATAAATATCCGGATTTCCTTTATTTACTCCGACTTCACTTGAAAATGCATATGCATCTATGTATTTAAGTATGCCAAGTCTTTTGAATGCGGATTTACACATTCCCTCATATCCGGAGGTTGCCACAGCAATTTTCACTCCCCTGTCATGAAGTTTTTTTAAATATATATCAATATTTGGTTTTAGCTGAATATTAAAGGTATATTCGTGTATAATAAGCTGCCTGAATTCCTCTAATATTTCATCTTTAGTCATACCTAAATTAAATTCCTCGTTAATTTGCGGTAAGCTTTCATCAAGAGTCATTTCCTTGTATGAAGCTGCTTTTTCTTCGGTCAGTACAAGGTTGTGCATTTCGAAGAAGTTAGTTGTGACCTTATACCACACCTGCATTGAGTCAAGTATAGTACCGTCAACATCAAATATGGCTCCGGTCATATTTTAAATATCCTTTCAATCTATATATTTACTTATAAATAATTAATCCTTGCTTTGAGGATTAACAATCTCGCGCCAATCCAATTCGCCTCTTTCAAGACCGTGAATTAGTATTTCAGCTGTTGCAATATTTGTAGCTGCAGGAATATTATACTCGTCACATAGATGAAGAATGTATGAAGCATATACATCCTTTTCTTTACTGTCAGTGGGATTTCTTAAGAAAATCACCATATCAATATTATTGTAAGCAATGTGTCTGCCGATTTGCTCTACTCCTCCTTGATTTCCGGGAAGAAATAAATATATCTTAAGACCGGACCCCTCGCTTACTACCTTTCCTGTTTTTTGTGTTGCATACAATCTGTGCTTGCTGAATATTTGCTTGTATGCAATACAAAGTTCTGTTAAAATCTCTTTTTTGCTGTTGTGTGCCATTAATGCTATATTCATAAATTCCACCGCCTTATCCCAGTTTGTAACTCAATATGTTATAAAATCTCTCTAATATGTTATTGCTAAGCTGTATTAATATAAATTCCTATTAAGAATTATACCACAGTAACAGAAGAAATACAAGTTTTTTCTGATGTCGAATGTATAAAAATTCTACCCCTAAATTTGTTTAATATTACTCAAAAACCATGAAATGCATTTCATATTTCAAGAAAATACAAGATAAAATGTCAATATTAGGGCATAATAACGAAAAGAATAAAGAAATTGGTTTACAATGTCCACTAAATTTGTGAATAAATGATATTGAAACAAATAATAATAAATGATATAATAACACTGTTGAAAGTGAATAAGAGTATGCGGGAGCCTGAATTCAGGCTTTAATATGGAAATTTTAAATTATCATTGTGTATTTTAACATTCACTAAAGCTTATACAGCTTATTCAGTTTTTGGTATTTTATATAAAAATAATGCCATGAGGGATAAAGAAAGGAGCAGGCTGAAAATGAAAAGAGTAATGATTGCCGGAACGCACGGAGGATGCGGAAAGAGTGATATTATAAGCGGAATTTTGCAGGCACTCAGAGACAGAGATATAGAGGTTACGGCATTTAAGAATGGACCGAGTTATACCGATCCGATATTTTATAGGAGAGTACTTAATATTAAGTCATATAATCTTGACACATATTTAATGACAAAGAATACTGTTAATTATTTGCTGGATAAAAGCGGCTCAGAGGTATCGATTCTTGCAGGAAACCTTGGATTTTATGACGGTTACAGCTTTACTCCGACAGCAAGCAGCTGTGAGCTGTCATT
>USPO01000151.1 GCA_900556575.1 uncultured Eubacteriales bacterium | reverse complement strand
CATTCCGAAAAGCACATTGTAATCATGTGTAAAGATTTCTGCCATACACAGTATAGAAAAAAGGGCTATAAAGTATGTAATACAATTTATAAATCCTGAAATAAATAACTTAGTGTACGGATCTCCTTTAAGGAATAATAGCGAGTATAAAAAATAAATTCCTATAAATATCAGCCCTAAAAAACCTTCGTAAATATATTTACTGTTTAAATATGTAATTGTTCCACAAGCACAAATAAAAACAATCAAAAAAACAGCTATCATTTTTAATCCCTTGTACTTACAGCCAAAATATGCTGTCAAAAAACCACAAATAATAAATTCCTCAATAATATTGATTGACACCTCAAATAAATTTACCATCGTGACCTCCTTAAAAATTTCTTATACAAAGTAAGAGCGTCTTCCACCACATCTTTATTGCGGGATATTGGAAGTTCCTTATGATTACGAAGAATTATATTTCTCTGATTAAATTCCTGTATGTATCTGCAATTTACAATATAGCTCCGATGCGTGCAAATATATCCCGCTTCTTTCAAATAATCATACGCTTGCTGTATTCCGCATCGAAAAGAATTGTCTTCTCCATTTGAAGTATATGCTGTTAAATAATGCCCCGAACTTTTCAGGTACATAACCTGCTCGGTATTGATTGCAATCAACCTATCGCTTTGTATATAAACAATTTCCCGTACATTTTTTCTGTATTCGATTTTTTTCATAAGCTTTATCAGTATGCTATCAAGATTGTTTAAATCTCTTTTACTTACAAACCAAAAAGGCTGATAATCGTATGCCTGAAATGCAAATTCTTCATGAGCTGTTATAAAAATAATTGCCAAATCGGGCTGTTGTTTCTGTAATATTTTAATTGCTTCAAAACCGTTTATTTCGGGCATATCAATATCGGCTAAAACAATATCTGAAATATTCTGCTGACAAAATTCCACCAATTCTTTTCCGTCATACAGTTCAAAAATATTACACAGCATATCTGCCCCTTTCGCTGCCTTTAAGACTTTTTGATGTATATTATCAACAAAATCAATATCATCATCACATATTACAATATTAAATGTTAATTTCATTTTACACTTCCTTTGTATTTATAATTAAAACAATATCTTAAATCTATACTTTAATTTATAATTATACCATTTCAAATGCATAATGTCAATTTATTTTAAATATAAAATACTATAAAAATCAATATTTTCCATAAACCGCTTATTGATGTATATGTAACAATGCAGAGAATGAGCAATCTGCCGCAAGCACCGTTCCTTGCAAAAAACAGGAGTACTGCTCTGATTTAAAATCACAAAAAATATGCGGCTGTCAAATTTGCAGCCGCATATTTTTTACCATATCAAAAGAAATCAGAAAAACCTAATTTTATAATATCATTTCTATGGTACACTTAATACTCTAAAATATATTCTTTATCCTTTTCTGTATCAAATACCATAAGTTCAAAATATTCTCCTTCAACAGTAGTATCTACTTTCTCAATAGAATAATCAACACTTCCCGTATCTGTGCTTATATTCGGTACTCCATAATCTCCATTTATAAATACCTTGCACACACCTCCCGCATTTGATTTTATAACTGCCTTTATCGGCTGTGCCTTTGCATCTCCAAATATATCTGAAGTTGGTGCCTTTTTCCAGTCAATACTTACCTCAAATCCGCCTCTTCCAAGAAGTCCTTTAACACTGCCTCCATTTTCAGCCCATGCACTCGGAACCGATGGAAGTATGTCTAAGTAACCGTCATGACTTTGAAGCATAAATTCACCGAGAGCAGCTGTTGCTCCAAAATTACCATCAATTTGATATGGTGTATGTGTATCAAATAAATTGGTAAGAGTACACGATTTTAACTGTCCCTTAAACATTTTATATGCACGGTTTGCATTTGTTATACCCATAACATTTGCCTTGCCCGGTCCTTCCATATCTAAATTTCCATCATCACCTATCGCTCTTGCCCAAAGCATTGTCTTATTGGCTCTTGACCAACCGGATGCCTCGTCTCCTCTTCCGTTCAGTGTTACTTTCGCAGCTTCCAAAAGCTCCGGTGTGCGGCGTGATATTTGATTAAAAGGATATAAAGCAAGAAGCTGTGAAATATGACGGTGTGTACAGGTTTCTTCAAGATTAGTATTTCCTGTTTTTCTTATTACGGACCAATCTGACGAAGTCTTCGCTTTTTCATAGTCAAAGCCTACAAAGTCTGCCCATTCATCATTTCCCCAATATTCCTCCCATTCCTTGATATTTCCCCATTGTCCTATCTCAACAGGTGATTCAAGATGTTCATTCTGATACTTTATCGTTGTTAAAAGTTCTTCGTTAACCTCCATTCCTTCTGATTTCATTATATCGCACATTTCAATAAATGTATTATAGTATTGATGTACCAAAACCTGATCTATCTTAGAACCCATTGTAAGAATTTCATACTGTTCGGGAGAATATGACGGTCCTACAACATAAGATACATTTCCATTACTATCGGTTCTTTCATATAAGTAATGAGTAAGGAATTTTGCATGACCTTCCATTAAATTATACAACCTATCAAGATATTTATTATCTCTCGAGTAATCAAATAAATCATAACAATTCATTAAAATCCATGTACTCGATGTTGCAGAAAGTCCCCAAACAGCTCCCCAGCCTATATCTGTATATCCAAATGGTGTTGTTCTTACATGGGCTACCCAGCCTTCATCTATACCATAATCATTTTTTGCGGTATTTTCTCCGCTTACACTCAGAAATTCAATATAATCAAGCAAAGGTTCAAAACAGTCAAGAAGATTTCCGTTTGCTCCGGGATAATAATTCATTTGCAAATTAATATTCAAATGATAGTCCGCTGCCCATTTTGGTCCCTTTTGATCTGCCCATATGCCCTGTAAATTCGGAGGTAAACTTCCCTCTCTCGATGATGCTGCAAGCATATATCTGCCATATTGATAAAATAATTCATCAAGTGCCGTATTCTCAATTCCGTTTTTATACTCTGCCAGCAGCTGATCCGTAGGTATATCATTTTTATTGCTCTCATTCATCAAATTTAACTCTACATTTCCAAACAAATTATTATAATCTTCAAAATGCTTTCTGTAAAGTTCGTCATAATCCGATGATGCCGTATTTAATATTCCGTCTGTTGTTTCTATCGGCTCAATCCCTGAATGATAGTCCTTGCTCTCGTCCGCAATATAATCGGTTGCCATCGCTATAAGCAAGGTAACGCTGTCTGCTTCTCTTACTTCAGCTTTGTCACCGTCATAATTTACACTTCCTCCGTCATTTATAATTTTACATTCTCCTGCCCACTTCATTTCTTCACGCTTGCCTTTACTCTTGAGCTGTCCGCTTATTTTCAATGTATTATCGATAAACGTCTTTTCAATATTTATTGATTCGTTAGGCTGATTTGTAAAATCAAGGTCAAAGCTTATTTTTCCGTCTGTATTTGCCGAAAGCCTTACAGCAATCACTCTATCCGGATAACTTGCAATAAACTCTCTGTTATAGCGAACCCCGTCAACTGTATATTTCACATATGCTTTTCCGTTTTTCATATCAAGACCACGTTCAAAATCTGTATATTCCGAATTTTTTGGAATATTTGTGAAATCCATTGTTAAGTTTCCGAAAGTTGTATATGAACCGTAATCCTCAAGTTCATCTTTATTCTGCTTTGCCTCTGTCTTTATTACTTCCTGATATGCATCAAGATTTTTTTGACGAGTCTGTGCTGCAAGCTCCTTATATTCTTCATTCTTTTCTCCGCCGTTAGCTTCCTTTACAGCTTCCGCCTGTTTTCTTAAATCCGACGCTTCCTCCAGATACTTTCGTGCATTAGCTATTGCTTCTGTATTTCCTTCTTTTTTATCTTCACCATCATGATAAGGTATACCTCTCCATAATGTCATTTCATTAAGCTGAAGTCTTTCCTGTGCGACACCTCCGAATACCATTCCTCCCTGATAACCATTTCCGATAGGCAATGCCCATTCTTCCCAAACTCTATGGCTTAAATCCTCCTGTTCATTGTTATCGGTAAAGTTTGTCCAGCAAATATTGTCATCATCTGCCGCCGGCTTATTATACCACAATGAAACATCACTTCTGATTGTTTCTTCAAAGCTGTTCTTCAATGTCTTTACCTTAAACACATCTGAAACAGGCATCATATCCTTCCATAGGTAGACCACTGTTTCACAGCTTGTTTCCGATATTTCCGGAATATCAAGCTCAGGATATATACTGTATTTTCCATATCCATTTTCGTCAAAATCTGCATTGGATACATTGCACTCTTTTATTCCGATAAGCCTTCCTTCGCTGTAAACAGCTGCGTATAATTTTATTCCGTCTATTATTTCATCGCTGTTTTTCTTTACCGTAACTTCTGTAAATTTACTGTCATTAGGAATTACATCACCGTTTTTATAACTTTTTTCTTCTGTATCGAGACTTTTTATAGTTATACTGACAGTACCCAAAACAGGCTCTTTCTCCTGTTCTTTTTTTGTATATGAAATTATAACATTTTCCGAAGGCATTATAAATTTATAGCTTTCGTTCCCAAGCTTAGAAAAGCTTATTTTCTTTCCGCTTTCTCCGTTTATACTAATCTGTTCTGCATTTTCGGGAGCTTCAAATCGTACAACAGCACCTACAATTGCCTGTTGGGAAACATTCATTCCCTCCTGTGACGTTATATTCATGTATTTTACATCATCTTGTTTCTTTACACAGAGATTATTTCCTTTAGGCATTAATATATAGCCTTCATTTGTAATATTAAATAAATTATTGTCTCCACAGTTTGTAACAATATTATTGTTTACTTCAGGTTCATATGCAAGCTTTATATCAATTTTTTCTCCGCTGTACT
>USPO01000150.1 GCA_900556575.1 uncultured Eubacteriales bacterium | reverse complement strand
ATTGGAAAAATGGCAGTCCGACCATCTTGAAAAGCGTTTCGAGATTGCGCGGCAGGTTGCAATCAGAATATCTATTTCATTCTGAATATCAGGATATATCTTTGCACATTCCTTTGATTTTGGTGAAAACAGCGTGAGAACCGTGTTAAGGTCAGACATTCGTATGCTGTTTTTGTATTGAGCGCCGATTGGAAGGGTGGAGCGGTTATTGCCTGCACCTGTTACTATTGCAGAATATATGCCACGACCTTTAAACTCTTCTGATAAGCAGTCATACAGATAATTTGCAGTGTCGGCAAATGCGGTAAAAACAATTACTTTTCTGTTGCCTGGATTAATTGGATTTTCAATTTTATTTTCGATGATTCTTTTCAGTTCCAAGAGCTTCGCATCACGTTCAACAGTAATCTTTCTGGCATCTGTAAGAAGAAGCTGAAGCTTCGCGGCATCATCGGCTAAATCCTGTCGCCACTTTACCAAATCCATATCAGACAGCAGGACTTTTACTTTATTTCCGAAAAGGAGACTATCCAAATCGTTTTCATCAAGGTCGATATCCTCAATACTCATATTGTCGCCAATATCATATTGGTTGCTGTCAATAATTGATATTGTGTTTCTTATTCGGCCAAGTATCTTTTCAAGTGTAAGAGCAAATGAGTATATAGAGCTTTCCATTCTCTTCAATAATCCAACACGGATAAGCCCTATCAGGCTTGTTTCACGGTCTGCCTGCCTGAATACCGACTGGCCAGAGCCTACTGACATATCATATTTGCGTTCATATTCAGCTCGCTTTTCGGGAAGAACATAAGAGAGCGGAGAATATAGTCCTAATGACAGGTGCTTTATTTGTTTGTTGACCTTTTCGATGGCAGGAAATTCTCCGAGTGTATCAATATCGGCATAAACATTTTCAGGCTTTCTTCTGTCTGGGAATTTACCTATTTCAGATGAATCATAATACTTTTCAATATGCTTTCTTGAACGGGCGATAGTAAGTGTATCAAGCAACTTGAAATAGTCAACATTCATCATCTCGACAAAGCTTTCTGTTGTACGCTTTGTATCGGGTAATTCTGACCATCTATTGAAAACGGTCTGAGCTTTTTTCAAGACCTGTTCTATGCTCGTAATACCAACATCGGCTAAGGCTTTGTCGTTTCCTTCGGTAATAAATGCTATCTGATTTTTTATATCAGTCATACGGTTATTTACAGGCGTAGCAGAAAGCATTAATACCTTAGTTTTTACACCAGACTTGATAATGTCATTCATAAGACGTTCATAACGTGTGACTCTGTCCTTAACAGGGGGGTTATTTCTAAAATTATGGCTTTCATCAATAACTACAAGGTCATAGTTACTCCAATTAACAGTCGCAAGTGAAATATCTCCAGTATAGCCGCTTGTCCTGCTTAAATCTGTATGGTTCAATACATCATAATTGAATCGGTCTGATGCAAAAATATTCCTTTTATCGTTCTGCGTATATACTGACCAGTTATCGTGCAGTTTTTTAGGAGTGAGAACAAGAACTCGGTCATTGCGAAGCTCATAGTATTTTATAATAGCTAATGCAGTAAATGTTTTGCCAAGGCCTACGCTGTCTGCAATAATACAGCCATTATATTTTTCAATCTTGTCAATAGCTCCAATTACTCCGTCACGTTGAAATTTATAGAGCTTATTCCAGATAAGAGTATCCTTTATGCCTGTTTTGGTTTTTACTATGTTGTCTTCTGTGAGTTCACCGAGATATTCTTTGAAGACATTATAGAGTGTAATGAAATATATGAATTCGGGGGTGTTTTCTTTATATAAAACCTGCATATGTTGAAGAACCTGTTCTTTCACATCTTCCACAGCAGCAGTATTATTCCACAATTCGTCAAACATCTGTAAATAAACCGACGTAAACTCGTTTCCGTACATACAGGTATTAGAATCAATACGATTTGATGATGTGATACCTAATCCATCTGTTGTAAAATCGACTGAACCGTTGATGCATATACTGTCATTGCCGTTGTCGATATGTATTAAACGTGGCTGAGCTGGATTTTCTCTCTTTAGTGATTTGATTTCGGCTTTTTTAGAAAGCCAGTTGGCACATTCCTTTGCAATAGCGGACTGCCTCATCTCATTTCGAAGTTTCATTTCAAACTCATTTCCAGCAATGTTGTTTTCGTTATGCTGTATATAGAATTCTCGTTGAACTTCATTATCAGACTTTACAAAAGAAGGCTCCGTAAAAATAAAACGAAATTTATCAACCTTTGATAACTCTTTTTTTAATTCATTATATGCATAAATGGTAAAGTAAGCCGAAATTATCGAAAGTTTTGAACCGTTACAAATATTATCTTTTAGTTCGGTCACTACTTTTCTATTTCTTTTATTATCTATTATTTTAGGAAGTTTCATATAAGTCCCCCGTATAAATATTAGGCCTAATTTGCATATTATTCTCTATTATACTATAACAGATTTAGTGTGAAAAATCAATACAAATATTGACAATAATGTCAATAGCGGTGGACTTTTATGCTAATATAGTTGATTTTGCAACATAGCCTTTATAATGAAATTGCTTTATATCATAATTTGATGATATCTTTATGAAACGATACATTTTGTATCATTTTTTAAAATAAATATTGATTATCTTGAAAAGATGTGATATACTATAAGGAGATGACAAAAAGGAGGCTGTCTTTATGGAAAAGCATTTCGTAAGAATTGAAGAGATAGTGATATCTGATTTCAAGAACGTGGTACACGGAACACTTCGCTTTGACAATCCCCGTAAAAATTATGCTGCAAGCGTTGTGGGGTTGTATGGCCAGAACGGTTCGGGAAAAACTGCAATGATTGATGCTATTTCTCTTTTGAAACACCTTTTGTCTGGTAAAAAGCTTCCTGTTTACTTTTCTGACTGCATAAATGTTGATGCAAACTCGGCAACAATCAAATATACATTCAGTGTACAGGCAGACAAGACAGAATACACTGCTATATATCAGCTTAGTATTCGCAAGGATATAGACGAATCGGACAGAAATATTGACGATGTGAACGGTGATATACATTACAAGACAACTGTTTTTAATGAAAAGCTTTCCTGTTCTTACAAGAATAACGCCGAAAATGCGCAGATGTCTGTTATAGCCAACACAGACACAGACGCAGTTTTTGTGCCAAATACCAAGTTTAAGATGCTCTGCGGAAATGATAAGGATATAACCACTTCACTGCTTGTTGCAAAAAGAATCGCTCAGGAATCCTCAACATCGTTTCTTTTCTCTAAGGCTGTGCTGAATGCTTTGCGGAAGAATGACAGCGAATCGGATGGTGACGGTAAATCTGCATATCTGAGCCTTTTTGAACGTCTGATATGGTATGGAAATTATGAGTTGTTTGTTATTGATACCAAAAGTACAGGTTTGATACAATTTAATGCGCTGCCTTTGACATACAGATTGACCGAGGACGGAAAAACATCATTAGGCAGCATACCGATAAACCTCAATGATGTTACGGTCATTCAGGTTGAATTATACGAAACGGTATGCAAAGTTATCAAACGAATGAACATCGTGCTTGAACAGCTTGTTCCAGGGCTCAATATTTATGTGAAAAAATTAGGCGAGCAGCTTATGCCCAACGGACAAACCGGCTGCAGGATACAGCTTGTGTCAGGAAAGAATAGCAAGGAAATACCTTTGAAATATGAATCTGAGGGAATAAAAAAAATAGTATCCATATTACAGCTTTTAATAGTTATGTATAATTCAGCTTCAATTACGGTTGCTGTTGATGAACTGGATTCTGGCGTATTTGAGTATTTGCTTGGAGAAATTCTCCGAATCATTTCTGAAAAAGGCAAAGGTCAATTGATTTTCACATCGCATAATCTCAGACCTCTTGAAACTCTTGATAAGGGCTTTGTTGCTTTTACTACCACTAATCCTGAAAACCGATATATACGTCTTACTAATGTGAAGACAAACAATAATCTCAGAGATTTTTACTATCGTGATATCATTCTCGGCGAGCAGGATGAGCCGCTTTATGAGCGAACCAATAACTCTGAGATTGCACTTGCATTCAGCTGTAATGAGGATTGATTAACTAGTTATTATACTAAAATACAATTAAGTCCATAAAAGTATGAAATTCTAATACTTTTATGGGCTTAATTGTGTTTTAACGCTTATAAATTATTCTTTTGCTCCTTTAAATATCGTTTTAAAAGGAATGCACAGAAGTAAGGAAAGGTATATACATTGTCCGAATATCCGATATTACCGTGGATAAACTTAATACCATATCTTATATCAGGATACCTGTCATTTTGTATGAGTGTTCTTAATGATTTAGCTTTTCCGTTTGTCGCTTTAACTTCGACTGGTATCAGATTATTGGCAGTTCTTACAAAGAAGTCTTCTTCAAGCGTGGAATCCTCACGCTTATAATAATAAAGGTCGTATCCGCTCTTTTTCAGAGCCTCGGCAACAATGTTTTCATATAAAGCACCTTTGTATACACCTAAATTTTTATTGGCACGAAGGTCTTCCTGTGCCTCTTCATCAAGCATTGCAACAAGCATACCTGTATCAGCAAAGTAAAGCTTGTATTTTGTCTCGTCGTAGTTTCCCTTGAGCGGAAGTTCGGGAAAGCTGAGGCAATAGCAGATATTCGTCATACCTGCATCATTCAGCCATTCGATACAGCCTCTATAATCCTTGAACCTTGCTCCAGACGCTACCTTTGATATCTGAAATTTCTTATTATCCTTTGCAAGCTGCGGCGGAATCTGATTAAAAACATTTATGATTCGTGCCTGGTCCATACCTTCGGCATATTTACGGATATCTTCTCTGTAATCGGCCAAAAGCTGCTGCTGTGTCGCAAGAGAACCCTCAAACGTTCCTTTTTGGATATATTCCCTGACTACC
>USPO01000149.1 GCA_900556575.1 uncultured Eubacteriales bacterium | reverse complement strand
TAGCAAAATGCACAGACCGCATAAAGCGAATAAAACAAAGTGAATAAGCCATTTTGGGTAATTAATTTAGTCATATTCAATTTAGAAATTTTCATAGTAATGAAAATTTCTAAATTGAGTTTGCTTTATGTGTTCTGCACTGTTTTTCTACACCCCCAAGAGGCTGTCACAAAACTCTTTGAGTTTTGCAACAGCCTCATTCACTTATTTTTATGCCAAATATTTCTTCAAGACCATCATCAGTCTGTCCGGCTGAATAGGCTTCGCAAAATGCTCGTTCATTCCGGCACTTATTGCCTCTCTCGCATCATTTTCAAAAGCATTCGCCGTCATTGCAACTATCGGCAGAGTCTTTAAATCACTTCTGTCATGGTTTCTAATCTCTCTGACAGCCTCATAACCGTCCATAATCGGCATTTGAATATCCATAAACACAAGGTCATAGTATCCCGGTTCACTGCAAACAACCTTGTCAACAGCCTCACGTCCGTTTACCGCCTCTTCCACCATTGCACCTGTTTCCTCAATGAACGTTCTTGCAATTTCTCTGTTAAGCTCATTATCCTCAACAAGCAATATACGTTTCTTGCTGAAATCTATTTTTTCCTCTGCTTCATGCTGTTTCTCCGCAGTATCGAGGGAATTTAGAGCAAGACAGAACTTTGAATGATAGAACGGCTTTGCCATAAATGCGGTAACACCCGCAGCTCTTGCCTTTTCCTCTATTTCATGCCACTCATAAGCTGTAAGTACTATTACCGGAACAGTTGCACCGATTTCCTCTCTTATATGCTTTGTAACATCCAAGCCGTCCATAACAGGCATCTTCCAGTCTACAATGATGAGGTCATACGGATCATTTTCTGCTATCTTATCCTCAATCAGCTTTATTGCCGATTTTCCGTCAATAGCATATTCTGTTCTTATACCCTCTTCATTAAGTATTCCGGCAATGTCCTCGCATATCTGAAGCTCATCATCCACCATAAGACAATGCGAGCCATGCCATTTTTCATGAAGAATACTCTTCTGTGCATCCTCTACCTGCAATGGCATTATTACGGTAAATGCCGAACCCTTTCCCGGCTCGCTTTCAACCCGAATAGTTCCGCCTACAAGGTCGATTATATTTTTCGTTATTGCCATTCCAAGACCGGTTCCCACCGCCTTATTCGACGGGGACGAATTCTCTCTTTCAAACGGCTCAAATATATGACCTATAAACTCCTTTGACATTCCTATTCCGTTATCGGTACACTTAAATACATAGTTTCTTATCTTGCTGTTCTTTGTAGGATAATCTCTTGCTTCAATCGACACATGACCGCCCGGATTTGTATATTTTACGGCATTGCTGATAATATTCAAATATACCTGTCTAAGTCTCAGAATATCTCCGCACACTCTTTCATGCTTAATACCCGAAAGATTTACTTCCATGCTTATATCAGCCGCCGCTGCCTGAACCCTCATCATATCGACTGTCTCCGCAATCAATTCGGCATAGTTAAATATTTCTTCCTGAAGGCTCATTTTGCCGCTTTCTATCTTGGACATATCCAAAATGTCATTTATAAGACTCAAAAGAAGTTTGCTTGAGCTTTCTATCTTAGACAGACATTCACTGACATATTCCTTATCATCTATATTTTTCTTGACTATTGCTGTCATTCCGATTATAGCATTCATCGGTGTTCGTATATCATGACTCATATTTGACAGGAACTTGCTCTTTGCCTCATTTGCAGTCCTTGCACTTTCAAGCGCATCCTTCAAGGTCTTGAAATGTTTCTGTTCCTCTTTCTTTTTCGCATCTATTACCTCTGCAAGGAATACCGCTCTGCAGTCTCCGTTCTCGCCCTCTTCTATATGAACCGCTCTGAAGGATACCCAATGATATTGATTATCCGCCATTATTATTTGAACATCAGCCCAAATATTTTTATCTTTTCTAAGATACAGCCTCATATTTTCAGGACTGAAGCGTTCCTTAAATTCAGCCCTTGATTTTTCGGAAACTCTCATTTCAAGCTGTCTGTACAGCTCACTGTATGTCTTTGCATTTATAACCTCATCCGAAAAATTAGTATTCATATAAACAAATCGGCTTTCGTCATGAGTCAGATTAATTGCCGAAATTGCCGGATAAGTTTCCGAAAGTGCCGCAATGAGCATCTTTCTTTCCTCACGCTGTGATTTCTTCTTGTTTTTCTCTTCTTCTTTTACCTTCGTATTATCCCTGAACATGATTATATAAATCGGCTCACCATGAATATTTTCGATTTCCTCCAGCAAACCTCCAATCCATCCTTCTGAACCGTCTGAACGTTTAATACGGCAGTCAAAGCGTTTTTCACCGCTTTCTTTGTTCCTAAACAAGCTCATAAGTCTGCTGTAATCCTCCGGATATATAATATCCTTCAGACTTATATTTTTCTTGAAATCATTATCATCATAGCCCATGCACCGCAGTGCCGCAGAATTTGCACTTACATTTTTATACGGCGGCTTTGCCTCAACAACCATAAGTCCACCCGGAACAGATTCAAAAATTTTATTTGCATAATCCACCTTCGCATGTTCATGCTTTTTCATAAGGCTTATAACTCTCAAAATCATAATCACGATTGCTATAATTACGAGAAGTATTATAAGAAATACTATATAAGCCGCTGCTATAATGCTCCATGCATTTTTCATAATATCATTCACGGATATAACCGAAATCAAATACCAATTGCTTGCGGTACCTATCGGACGATAATTCAAAAGCATCTGTTCATTTCCAAGCTCGGTTAATACTCTGCCGCTTTTTCCTGTCGAAAATGCCTCTTTTAATTCGTCTGCAAGCTCCGTTCCATCCGTATCACGATGTATTCCGTCAAAGAAATTTTTTGCCGTCAAATTTCCGTCACTGTTTGAGGTACGCATAAGTATTTCACCCTCTGGCTCGATAATATACGAAAATCCGTTATTATCATAAAACGGAGATGTAAAGTAATCCATTACATCATTTACCTTATATTCCTTAACCAAAAATCCGGTCATTCCGTCAGCTGTTTGTATTTTCACATAAAGGTCAAATACATTAACTCCCGACACAGAGCTTATATGCGGATTTATTACACCCTCATTTCGGCTGTACGCAATCATATCCGCTACAGCCGCACGGTCTATCTGCGTATCCTTAGGATATACGGTTCCGTCCTGAAGTACAAGCATTATACCGGAATTAACCGTGTTATATCCGCTTATACGCTGCTCCAGCCTCTCAGGAGTATCCGCATCCTTAATTACCGCACGCATATTATTCAGAATGCTATATGTACTTTCCAGCTGTACTCCCAACACATTTGACATTTGCTGCGTAACCTCTGTTATTTCCGATACCGCATTATTCCAAAGCTTGTCTCTGACATACTTTTGAAACACACCAACCGCCGCAGCCATTACCAAAGCCGCAGCCAGACATATAATTCCAAAGCTTCGCAGCTGTTTTCTCCTTCTCTTTTTAAAATCTTCTTTATCTCTCATTATATATAAACTCCCTTTATAATGCTTACTTCTGTTCATCAAGCCTGTTCATAAGCTCATCAAGCGGCTTGCCCATAAGCAGTCCTCGGCTTATTTCCATTCCGTAGTCCCAAATAGGTGCATTAAATCTTGTATCGCTCCCGATTACAACCTGCTTATCCTTGTATGCCTCCACCAAAGGCTGTATATGCTTTACCGCCGGCAGCCTTGAATTTTTTATAGGATTAAGCGAGCATTGCTCATCAGAAAACTTATTTATATTTTCTTCTTCTGTAAAATATTCTACAAACTTAATTGCTTCTTCCTTATGCTTGCTGTTTTCATTCACGGCAAGTCTCACTCCGGGATTGATTACAACCACACTTCCGTCGTCAAGAACCGGCAGCGGATATACGCTGAAGTTTAAATTAGGTGCTTCATCAGCCAAGCGCGGTTCAGCCCACGCACCGCAAATCATAAACGGCGAATTTCCTCTTTCAAACAGCTTTAGGTCATCCGAGGCTCTGTATGAATTTAAAGTCTCTTCCGAATTTACATATCCCTTTTTTATAAACTCCTCCGCCTTTTCAAAGCCCGGACGCAGATATGTACTAAGCTTCTCTTCCCCGCTGTTTACCTTATTTATTATATCCTCTGCCTCTCCATTTTTATAATAATCATAGAATCCTCTTCCGTAAGCAATTACCTTAAGTGAATCGTCATTATTTGCAACAAGCGGTGTCATTCCCTGCTGCTTGAAATATTCGCAAGTATCCTCAAATTCGGACATATTTTGAGGAACAGCCTTATTATGCTCTTTCAGCAAATCCATATTGCAGTAAAGACCGAACATGGATACTGTTGTAGGCAGCATATAAACCGTACCGTCTGAATTTGTAATTTGATTTTTGACCAAATCCGAATATTTTTGTATAACGCTTGCTCCCGAAAGGTCAGCAAGCTGATGATTATTTTCCAATATTCTCATTGTATCACTGTCAACAACAAACACATCATCTCCGTTTCCGGTTTCCATGCGTTTTCTTAACACCTCATAATACTCTCCGCCCTTAAGACCTTCGTATTTAACCTCTATTCCGGGATTTTTCTTCATAAATCCCTTTATTATATCATCTATGACTTTTACATTTGTTTCTTTGTATTTATTACCGAAAAAAGTTATCTTTGTAACCTGCGGCTTATCAGTCACTATAATCGACTTATCTGTATTCGCCATATATCCGCAGCTGCCAAGCAATGCCGCAGCTGTTATTGCAGCCGCAGCACTGCTTATCCTTTTTATAAACTCCATCTCTTCTTCCTCTCTCTCAATGCCATGTACTTCTTTATGGAAGAAATCAAAATTTCTTCATTAACAGGCTTTGCAAGATGTTCGTCCATTCCGGCTCTCATACTTCTTTCAACGTCGTCCTTAAATGAATTTGCCGACATAGCGATTAT
>USPO01000148.1 GCA_900556575.1 uncultured Eubacteriales bacterium | reverse complement strand
CAAGGGAGTTATAATGAGTGAGCTTGAATGTGACGGATACGGTCACTTGGACGCAATTCTCGGAACAGAGAAGCTTTATGAGGCGGACTCAACGATTATCGCAATCAGCCAGGGTCCCAATTCAAGAATTGTTTCAAATACAACAGGTCTTGAAGTTAATGACAGAGGCTTACTCGTAACAAACAAATACGGTGAAACAACCCGTGACGGTATCTTTGCATCGGGTGATGTTGTAAGAGGTGCAAAGACTGTTGTAGAGGCTGTCAAGTACTCAAAGCAGGTTGCGGAGGTAATGCATGAATATATGCAGGGAATGCCGCTTGAAGAAATTAAAATTTGATAAAAATTGAAGATTTAAATAAGCTTGGTATTGTTGTCTTATATACCAAGCTTATTTTATATCGAAGAAGAAAACAGAAAGTTCAATGACGGTTCTCATATTTTATATGTAAATCATCTATCCGCAAAACAGGAATCGGAGCTGGGAGATTTGATAAAGGCTTATGCTTACAGCACGGCTCAAAAACATTTTTGTACAGCATGAAATAATACGGCAAACTTAAAAGGCATTGAGACAAAATTCAAATGATTTTGCCTCAATGCCTTTTTATTATTAATCAATTATTAATCAACATTAATCATCAATATTAATCATCAATCATTACAGCACCCTGCATAGCTGATGATACAAGCTTTGAATATCTCTTTAAATAGCCTGTCTTAACCTTCGGCTCGTTCGGAACCCAGCCTTCTCTTCTCTTTGCCATTTCTTCGTCCGATACCTCTACATTAAGTACACCGTTGATGATGTCGATGTCAATTATATCCCCGTTCTTTACGAATGCGATAGGACCGCCTTCTCTTGCCTCCGGTGATACATGACCGATTGCCGCACCTCTTGTTGCACCCGAGAAACGTCCGTCTGTGATGAGAGCTACATCCTTGTCAAGTCCCATACCGCAGATTGCCGAAGTCGGTGAAAGCATTTCTCTCATACCCGGACCGCCTTTCGGACCTTCGTAACGAATAACAACAACATCGCCCTTTACAATCTTGCCCTTGTAAATTGCATCAATTGCCTCTTCCTCGCTCTCGAATACCTTAGCAGGTCCCTTATGTACGAGCATTTCTTTTGCTACCGCACTTCTCTTTACAACCGAACCGTCTACAGCTAAGTTACCCTTCAATACAGCAATACCGCCTGTCTGTGAATACGGATCGTCGATAGGTCTTATAACTGTATAATCCTTTACCGGATGATCCTTGATGTTCTCGCCCTGTGTCTTTCCGGTTACAGTCATTGTATCAAGCTTTAAGAGATTCTTCTTTGAAAGTTCATTCATTACCGCTGCAATTCCGCCCGCTGCATATAAATCCTGAACATGATGCTCACCTGCCGGTGCAAGGTGACAAAGGTTCGGTGTCTCCGAGCTGATTTCATTTGCATAATCAAGTTTGAACGGTGAATGTGCCTCATATGCAATTGCCGGTAAGTGAAGCATCGAGTTTGTTGAACATCCGAGTGCCATATCAACTCTTAATGCATTATAAATTGCATCTGCTGTCATAATATCTCTCGGCTTAATATCCTTTTCCCAAAGCTCCATAATCTTCATACCTGCGTGCTTTGCAAGTCTTATTCTCTCAGAATATACAGCCGGAATTGTACCGTTGCCCGGAAGAGCCATACCGAGAACCTCTGATAAGCAGTTCATTGAGTTAGCTGTGAACATACCCGAACATGAACCGCATGACGGACAAGCTGCCTCTTCAAGTCCCTTTAATCCGTCCTCATCGATTGTACCTGCCTTGAACGCACCTACCGCCTCGAATGCTGTATTTAAGTCACGGAACTTGCCCTCATAATTCATTGAGAGCATCGGACCTCCTGATACAAGGATTGCCGGCTTGTTAAGTCTTGCGGCAGCAATTAACATACCCGGAACAATCTTATCACAGTTAGGAATAAGAACAAGTGCATCAAATGCGTGTGCCAATGTCATCGCTTCAATCGAGTCTGCTATAAGCTCACGAGTTGCAAGCGAATACTTCATTCCTATGTGTCCCATTGCAATACCGTCACATACGCCTATTGCCGGAAACTCAATTGGAGTACCGCCCGCCATTCTGATACCTGCTTTAACCGCCTCTGCAATCTTATCGAGATGCATATGACCCGGAATTATTTCATTCTTGGCGCTTACAACACCGATTAAAGGTCTCTCTATCTCTTCATCAGTGAGTCCCAAAGCCTTGAACAATGAACGATGCGGAGTTTTTTCAACTCCCTTTTTTACTATATCACTATACATTTTATTTTCCTCCTTACAATCTTAAAAGCTGTAGTAATATATTATTATTATAAAAATATTTAACTATATAACTGCTCTCTATCAAACCCGAAAGCGATACATCTGTGCTGAACAGCGCAATTACCGCAAGTATCAGATAGATTGCAAACAATACTCCGATAAGTCCCATAAGACCTCCGAGCATATGATTTACATTTGTTATAACGGGAAGTTTAGATGCTATATTAAGCACATAGTACAGCACCGTCATAACAACTCTCAATAGTACAAACAATATAATTCCCGATGCAGTCTTTGCACAAGTGCCGACTACGGTATTCGATATTGTCTGTGCCGCCGCCTGAGCCGATTTTTGAACCTGTCCCTGAATATCGAGCGAGTCCGGAATAAGAATACTTGGTATACCGGTTGATTTTGATATACTTTCCGGTGTAATATCCTGCGTAACAGCCGCACGCTCCATTATACCGTTTTCTATTCTTTCCTCCATATTTATCTTTATATTATCGACAAACTCCGTATGCTCGATTAAATTCGAGAACGGAGCGGCAAGTCCCGCCGCAAGCACAAACGATACAACCCACGCCAGGGCGTGCCATATCATTTTTATTGCTCCGCGTTTTCTTCCGACCGAAAAGGCAGCCGCCATTATAAGAACGACAATGACATCCAATATGATTGCCATCGGCGAATTAGCAGAATTTATCATAACAACCCTTTCATCTTAACCATAGATACGCTGTTTGAATAGATAACCATAAATGAATTATCATCTACCGGAACTATTCCTTTTATATCCATTATAGCAGTGTATTTATATGGTATTTTTCTGTTTATTTTGCCCATGATTATTTCCCTGTCAAGGTTATAAACAATGTTATCATCATTTATATACGCATAATCTGGTACTTTATCCAATGATACCGTCTTTTTCAGCTTTCCGTTTTTATTATATACATTAAGCATGGGAATGTTCGTTCCCGTAAACAAAATAGCCTTACTTCCGTCATCTGTCAGAGATGCCCTTGTAACCTCGGAATCACCGTAATCTATACGATGCGTTATCTTTCCGTTTAAATTCATTCCGATAAAAGCATTATCGGCAAGAATATTCAGACTCTTTTCCTTAAAATCGACCGTATAAATAATACTGTCGTTAAACTCCTGCTTTGCATAGCTTTCCGTCTGTCTCATATCGAATAAATACACCGATGACTTTACCGTACTTTCGGTATTTAAAAGTGATACCGCAACCTTTCTCGAACCCGCCGCTATATCTGCCGATATAATTGACGAGCTGCCCGACGACCATTCAAAAGCATTGTCTCCGCGTCTGTTATACACCGCAACCGCTCCTTTAAAGCCTGCCTTATTTGTAACAAGAATTACATCTCCTTCGGAGCTAACATTAGCCGTCAATATATTATCGTCGGAATTTTTGTCTACAACTGCAGTTTCACCCTTATACATGGTAAACTTTGTTCCTCCTCTTTGGGCAAGGAGAAAATAATCTCCCTCTGCTTTAAGTATCGGATCCGTTACCGCAACATTTTTTTCCCATACAACTTCACCATTCGTATTTATGTAACAAATATAGTTTGTTGCCGCACACAATACTCCGTCACCGTATCTTACGAATTTCGAGTCCGACGCACCGTCAAATGAAATCATTACATCGGATTGAGTTTCGGTTCTGTACTGAACTTCTTCCTCCGTTTTTTTCTTATCGGTTTCTTTATATTCAACCATATTATCCGTATTGGCTGCCGTCTCTGCGTTTCCCGCCGCATTATCGGTATTCTGTTTATTAAGGTTTAGTCCCGCATTTGATGCGATTCTTTCTATATTTCTCACAAAATTCTCACGATAATTTCTCACAAGAAAGTTTTCCGATGTCATAAAATATATCATGATAAGAAGTACTATACAAAGCGGTATAAGCTTTTTGACAATAGGCTTAATCATAGGAACAACCAATCTTGTGTCCCCAAAATCAGGTTCATTATAACCGTAATCATAGTTAAAACCCTCATCTTCATCGGGTTCAATATCTGCTTTCCCCCGATTTTCTTTCTCTTCCGTTACTTCATAGTCATTTTCCGAATACTCATTGAAATTTTCTCTGAAATCTTCTTTGGAATCGCCGTCAAGCTCATCATTCAAAGCTTTTTCGCCGTATTCTTTCGGTACTTTAAATACAGCCGTATTATCAAGCACATCCGTATCGGACTGTGTATCATCAATGTAAGATTTTTCATAAGATTTTTCATAAGATTTTTCATAAGATTTTTCATAAGATTCATTATAGGATTCATCTTTCGGTTCAATTACAAAATCATCATCAAATACATCTTCAAATATTTCTTCGGTTTCCGACTGTTCAGAATTTTCCCGCTCCGGAATATCCTCATCTTCAACTATAAAATCATCATCAAAAGAAATAACATCCCTTATGACTTCATCAACAGTTTCGTTTTTATCTTCTGTTTTTTTTTCATCGTCCATTAATAATACACCTCCTTTAAGCAAAGACCGTGTGCCGGTGCCGTTACTCCGGCACGCTCACGGCACTTTGAATTTATTATTTCCGGCATATCCTCCGGATTTATTTTTCCGCTGCCGACAAACACAAGTGTTCCGGCAATTATTCTTACCATATTATATAAAAATCCGTTTCCG
>USPO01000147.1 GCA_900556575.1 uncultured Eubacteriales bacterium | reverse complement strand
TCCAGTTATGACAGATCATAAGATTTTCCGCCCTCGGTGAAATGGTGACATTTCTTGAATACATATGATTGTACAGTTTTGTATAGTACCTGATAAATTCTCTCGTATCATCGGCACGTTCCGAAAGAGGATATACTCTTACCTGATACGGCTTGAAGAAGTGGTAAAAGCCCTCGGTAATTCTGCCCTCATTTCTAAGCTCTTCAAGGCTTTTTAGCGAAAGACCCACAAGAATCAGTTTTTTCTTTTCTGCGATTTCAATCAGCTTTCTTTGTATTCTCGGCGATAAATACTCAATATCCTTAAGAACCAAAACAGAACAATCCCTGCCCTTTATCACACCGCCTTCATCCAAAAGTTCTCTGGCGGCTTCGTTATCATCCGTAAAACGGCAGCTGTATTCATACAAACCACCTCTTTTTGAATATGCCGCAACTGCGGAATAATGCTTTCCCGCACCCTCCGGTCCGTAAATATATGCACTTCTTCCGGCATCGGCGAAAATATCTATAAGACGCATTGAATCCTTTGATTTTGATGACTCACATATTTCAACGCCAACGGATTTAAGCTCATCCATATGCCTTGCGGCATTTGTACCGCTTTTCTCGATTCCGGCTCTGCTGTATGTACCGTAAAGGTCATCATAGCTTGAAACCTCCCAGGAAGAATAGCATATAACCATACTGATTTCACCATCTTCATCAAACACCGGAACTCCCGTAACAAACAGCTCCTCACTGTTCTTTACACGCTGAACCGCCGTAATTTTTTCTCGCCTGATAAATACCTGCTCACTTATGCACGGTGAAAACATATCCAAGACTTCCCGGTCAAACACATTCTTTCCTTCCAAATCGGAACGATTTAATCCGGTAACACGAAGATAACTGTTATCCACATATACAAATGTACCCTTTTCATCTATAATTGTTACTCCCATATGAAGGCTGCTTATAATTTTACCTATACTTTCGTAATCCGTCTTATCCATATGCCGCTGCCGTCCCTTTCCTTACTTTATTTATAAAACAATTAAAATCAAACATTCAAAATCTTTGAGAAAAATGCCTTTGCTCTCTCGCTCTTCGGATTTTTGAAAACTTCTTCCGGTGTTCCGTCCTCAAGAACATAACCTCCGTCCATGAAACATACTCTGTCCGCAACCTCTGCCGCAAAGCCCATTTCATGAGTTACCACAAGCATGGTCATTCCTTCCTTGGCAAGTTCCTTCATAACAGCAAGAACTTCTCCGACAAATTCCGGATCAAGTGCCGAGGTAGGTTCATCAAAAAGAATTACATCTGGCTTCATTGCAAGAGTCCTTGCAATTGCTACTCTTTGCTGCTGACCTCCCGAAAGCTGCGGCGGATATGCATTAGCTTTTGAATCCATACCGACTCTTTTCAAAAGTTCCATAGCCGTTTTCTTTGCCTCGTCCTTATCAACTTTTTTTACATGAACAGGACATTCCATTACATTTTCCAATACGGTTTTATGCGGCCATAAATTAAACTGCTGAAATACCATACCTACATTTTTTCTTATTTCGAGTGCCGTTTTTTCATTCAGCTTTTTATTTTTCGGATTATCATTAATTCCATAAAGCGTCTGACCGTCAATTGTTATTTCTCCCTTTGAAATTTCTTCAAGATTATTCAAGCAGCGTAAAAATGTACTTTTTCCCGAACCGCTTGGTCCCAATATACTAACTACCTGACCGTCATATATATCTATATTTATTTCCTTTAAAACCTCGGTTTCACCATAGTTCTTACCCATATGCTTAACCGAAACCATTACTTTTCTTTCCTCGCTCATTGCCGCACTCTCCTTTATATTCTTACACGATTATGTTTCTTTTCTATGTTCTTTGAAATAAACTCAATGACAAGATTTAATGCCCAGTAAAATACCGCCGCACAAATATATACAAACAGCGGACTGAAGGTTATACCTATCGCTTCCTTTGTCATCATTGTCATTTCGGCAACGGTTATAATCGAAAGGATTGAAGAATCCTTAACCGTCTGAACAAACTGACCCGTCAATGACGGAACAATAATCCTCATTGTCTGCGGTAAAATAATTCTCCTCATTGTCTGAAGCTTTTTCATTCCGGATGCATATGCCGATTCATACTGACCCTTCGGAACTGCTTTAAATCCGCTTTCGAGTATAACTGCCGTATATGCCGCCGTGTAAAATCCAAGTGTAATAACACCTGTTCCGAATGCATTTACATGAATACCGAGCATCGGTAAACCGTAATATGCAAGATATACCTGCACCATGAACGGTGTGCATCTAAATATCTTTATAAATGCTCTCGCAAAACATCTTGCCGCTATTTTATCACTTATACACATATATGCAAGTACAAGTCCCATTGCTATGGCAAGCAAAATCGAAATAGCACTTATTGCTGCGGTTATTCCCAAGCCCTCAAGCAGCATAGGGACCGCAATTTCTGCAACATGAATAAATTCACTCATAATTCTTCCTCCTTATGCCGCATTCTTTTTTTCCTGACGCTTTACAATCTCTTCAAGTGCGGAACAGACAATGAAGTAAAGTATTGCTATTCCGATATAGAACGGCAATGTAACATAGGTTTGTGTCGCAAGTCTTTGAGCTGTTCTTGTAAGCTCTACGATAGCTATAACCGAAAGCATCGGCGACACCTTAATTACATTAATGAATTCACTTGTAAGCTGAGGTGCTACAATCCTAAACACCTGCGGAAACACAATTCTGCGAATGGTCTGTGCCTTTGTCATGCCAAGTGCTGCGGCAGCTTCACTCTGTCCCTTCGGTATTGCTGTTAATCCGCCTCTGAAAATTTCTGCAATAAATCCGCCGCTGTTTAGACTCAGGGCAATTACTCCCGAAACAAAAGCAGATAAGTTTAAACCCATTACCGATAATGCCTGATAAATAAGATATATCTGCACAAGCACCGGTGTACCTCTTACAAAGCTTATATAAATATTAATAATTTTTCTGACTATTCTTGCAGGAAGTGAATTTCCTCCCATTCTTAAAATTGATAATATGACACCTATAACCAGGGCAACGGCAATAGCACATACCGAAACAAGAACCGTATTGCCCAAGCCTTTTAAAAGCATTGGCGTATATTTCAAAACTAATGATACGTTTTCCATAAAATCTCCTTAATCTTCTAAGCAAACTCTGTGCTAATCATTACCCCTCAATATAAAAGGGCAAGGATGCAAAACCTAAGATTTCAGCACCCTTGCCCAAATATTGTTAATTAAAGGTATTCAATTTGCTTTTTATTCGGCTGTTATTCTGCCGGAATGTAATTATCATTCGGTAAATCCGTTGTCTGACCGAACCACTTCATCTGAAGTTCATCCATTGTTCCGTCTTCCTTAAACTTCTTTATTTCCGAATTGATATAATCCGAAAGCTCTGTATCTTCCTTGCGTGTTGCCCAGCCTACCCATGTATCTGTACCAACCATTTCCGCATCTTTACCGTCACCCGTTACAAATTCGTAATCATCGGGACTGTTCTTTATTACTGCGGCACAGCTTGCATAATTCTGTGCTACAAGGTCAATTCTTCCGTTCTTAAGCTCCATAAATGCCTCCGGGAACGAATCGTATGTAAGAAGTTCCGAATATCCTTCCTTGCCCTCGGATGTAAGCTTTTCATTAAACTTCTTTGTATCTGTTTCATTATAGCATGAAGTCTGCGTTCCTATCTTCTTTCCGCCTATATCTTCGATTGACTTAATCGAATCATCACCCTTACGCTTTACAAATACGGTAGTACCGTTCTGAATAGGTAAAAGCATTGTATACTTGCTTGCTCTTTCGGCAGTAATACCCAATGTAGCACCTACCACATCATACTTCTTTGCCTCAAGACCGGCTAAAATTCCTTGGAACGGAAGATCGATATAATCAAGCTTCACACCGAGGTCATCGCTTATTTTCTGGAATAAATCCGCATTGTAACCGATAATCTTTTCACCGTCCATATACTCAAACGGCTCATATGCCGCCTCTGTTGCGACTGAAAGCTTACCTTTTTGCTTGATTGACTCCAATGTAAGAGGACCGCTTGACGATGAAGCACTCTGTGTCGAGCCGCCGTCCGATGAACCGCAGCCTGTTAATAGCGAACCTGCCATAACCAAAGCAAGTCCTGCTGTCAATACCTTCTTAAATACGTTTCTCATAATCAATATCTCCCTTTAATTAACATTTTTATTTTAAATATCCTTTAAGATATTAAATAAACATTCCGGCATTTTTTTATTATCTCAAACCGTTTTTCTTCTGATATGCCAAAATCGACATAAATTCAAAAATAATATTTGCAGCCATATATGCCGTTATTTCCGAATGGTCATACGGCGGTGCAACCTCAACAACATCAAATCCCACAAAATTCATATCTTTCAGCTGTCTTATATACTGCAATGCCTCGAATGAAGTAAATCCGCCGATTTCCGGAGTACCTGTTCCCGGTGCATATGCCGGATCCACAAAGTCTATATCAAAGGTAAGGAATACTTTATTATCTCCCACCCTTTTCTTAATTTCTGCAAACAGCTGTTCCGGAGTGAGCGTATGAAGTTCATCTCCCGGAATTACCTTAAATCCAAGTTCTGCCGCAATCTTGAAATCATCCGGGTCATAGAGTGAGCCTCTCATACCAATCTGAATTGAATGCTCCGGATCGATTAAACCCTCTTCCATTGCACGTCTGAACGGTGTACCGTGGTTATACTTCTGACCGAAAACAGTATCACACAAATCAAGATGTGAATCAAAGTGAATAAGTGAAAGCTTGCCATGCTTTTTCGCCGCCGAACGAAGTTCACCGAGCGTTACCGCATGGTCACCGCCTATACCGATAGGAACGGCACCTTCAGCATATACATCATCATACATCTTCTCGATTGCCGCATAGGTTTCATGAATATAATCGGGAATTACAGGAACATCGCCTATATCCGCAC
>USPO01000146.1 GCA_900556575.1 uncultured Eubacteriales bacterium | reverse complement strand
GCTGGTCTGAGAAAGAGTCGGAATAAAACTAATTTATCTTCGCATCCTTATCAAACTCATACAGCCGCCTTACCTTTTCTGTATCGTGACAATTCAACCCCTCCGTTTTTCCGGTTTTAATATTGACCTTGCTTGCCATTACTGTCTTTATGCCTATCATTGAGCATATCGGTTTTATTAAAAATTCCGGTGATGCGGAAATAACCATATCATCCGGCTTTTGCTGTGCCTTATACCACGGCTTTATTTTTCTTTGATTTTCCTGCCAAAAACATTCGACTGCTCCTTTCGGTACATATTTAAGAAATCCATACATTTTTTCTTTAAATTTCGTCTTTGAGTATATTCCTAAAATATAAAGAAAAAATGCCCATGCCGTAACCGGCAGCCATAATAATGTTTTAGGATATTTTCTTATGCAATATCCTATAAAATCGGCGGTACTGTCACCGTAATAAATTGTACCGTCAAAATCGTAAACATTCATAAATTAAATTTCCTTTCATTATCCTATACTAATTAGAATTTTTCCAAAAGTACAACTGCGGTAGATGAAATACCTTCTCCTCTTCCCTCAAAACCAAGTTTTTCAGTAGTCGTTGCTTTTATATTCACACAGTCCTTTTCAATTTTTAGATCTTGTGCAACATTCTCTCGCATTTGTTCTATATAAGGCAGCATTTTCGGACGCTGTGCAACAATTGTTACATCCGCATTGCCGACTGTATAGCCTTTATCCATCACAAGTTCAACAACACGTCTTAACAAAACTCTGCTGTCCGCTCCGCTGTATTTTGGGTCTGTATCTGGAAAATGCTTTCCTATATCTCCGAGTGCCGCAGCACCTAAAATTGCATCCGATAGTGCATGAAGTGCCACATCTGCATCTGAATGTCCCAAAAGTCCCTTTTCATACGGAATATCAACTCCGCAGATTATACATTTACGTCCTTCCACAAGCTTATGAACATCATAACCCTGTCCAACTCGTATTTTCATATAATTATCTCCTATCTGCAATTATTCTTTCCGCTACCGGAATATCTTCGGGTGTCGTAAGCTTTATATTGTTATAGCTGCCCTCTGTTATCTTTATTCTGCCTCCAATACACTCAATCAAAGTACAGTCATCGGTAGGCTCGAAACCTTCCTCTGCTGCCTTTATGTGAGCTCTGATCAGCAAATCTCTTTCGAACACCTGAGGTGTCTGAATTTGATAGGTCTTACTTCTGTCAATTGTACCGGCTATAAAACCTTCATCATCTGCAGCTTTAAGAGTATCCTTGCATATAACGCCGACCGCTGCTGCACCGTATTTTTCACAGTCACGTATAACATTCGTTATTTCCTCCTGTGAAATCAAGCATCTTGCACCGTCATGAACAGCAATTATATCTCCTTCAGCATGAATAATCCCGTTATACACACTTGCACGCCGAGTAGCTCCGCCCTCTGTAACACATTTAAGTTTATTAATACTATTATTATGTGCCAGCTCCTTGACTCTATCTATATCATCTGCGCCAGTTACAACTATAATCTCACCCACAAGAGGATTTTCACTAAAAGCCTTCATTGTATGCAGAATTATCTCAGAACCATTCAGTTTCATAAACACCTTGTTATATCCGGCTCCCATTCGTGTACCTTGTCCTCCGGCAGCAATCACAGCAGTTACCATATCAATTCCTCCAACACCTTTATTCTTCTGAAACTAAATTACTCAATCATCATATCAACAGCATCATTCAAAATTTCTTCAAGACTTTCAAGATCAATATATCCAGACATCACAACTTCACTCAACACAATCTGCTTTGCGGTTGCAAGTGTCTTTCTTTCACTTGTAGAAAGTCCCTTTATATGGTCACGATACATAAGTTCTTTTAAAACTTCAAGTACTATGTAAATATTTCCCGACCTCAGTTTTTCAATATTCTCTCTCTGACGTTTATTCCAGTTGCTGTCTATCTTAACTTCATACGTACAGAAGCTTTCGATAACTTTCTTCGCCTCTTCCGGTGTTATTATTTCTCTTAAACCTATATTATCGGCATTTTCGACCGGAACGTTAGTTATCATCTTACCACCGTTAAACTCTATCTCATAGTATAAAACCATCTTATTGTCAATATCAATTTCCTTAATATCAACAACTTTTCCTGCACCCTGAATAGGATGAACAACCTTATCGCCTATGGCAAATCTCATTTTTACGCCTGCTTTCTCAAAATAAGTGTATAAGTTCCAATATATACATTATACCACAATTTTGAGAAATTGTCAAATGAATTATTATATCATATAAAGCAAAAAAATTCAATAGCAATCCGGTTATTTATTATAAAAATTATATCTGGTGTTTTCCGATGTTTTTTATATATAATTTACAAAGAATCATTTTAATTATATGTGAAAACATGGCACAAAAAAAGCAGGCATATGCCTGCTTTTTTTGATTTATGAATATATCTGATTATTCAGCTGTTGCCTGGCACTTGATTTCTGTACCCTTTGTATCCTTGAATGTATATGCATAATCTGTATTTACATTGTCGCCATATCCGAATCCGATTAACTCTGAAGCAATAACCGATGCCCACTTATTAGCTGCATGGTATGTTGAATGAAGCTTATCCGAAACATTGTATGTCGCAAGGATAGTTGCTGTATCATCAGCATATGTTCCGTAAAGGAAGTCATAGCTAAGCTTTGAAAGATTGATGTAATTTGCACCTAAGCTTTCAGCAGCTGCTGTCATTGTTGATGTAAATGCAACGCTTGCCTTATAGTCATGTACTGATGCATTCGGTGATACAAGAACAACGTCAACTCCCTTATCCTTAGCACCGTTATACATTGTTGTTACAGCCTCTGTCATAATCTTCTCATTATCATAGGTTCTGTCATTGTAACCGCTTTCGAGAATCATAATATCTCCCGGCTGAGCACTTCTTAATACCTGAGTAAATGCTGTGCCTGCAAGTCCCTTTGCTGTTACGCCGCTGTTTCCGAGATCTACTACGTCTGCATCCTTTACATAGCTCTGGAGAACCTGACCCCAGCCTGTCTGTGCATTATTTGATGCATTTCCACCATTGTAGTATATGCATACAAGTGAATCACCCAATACATATATCTTCTTTGCTCTGTCAACGTTTGAAGGAGCCTTTGATACCTTGATTGTAATATTTACGCTTGTTTCATTCTGACCGCTGCTGTAATCTGCTGTCGTAATATTCGCAACACCTTCATTTACAATAATATCCTTAACATCAAGGTTATTCACAGCTGAACCGCCCTGGAGTATATTATTAACAAGCATCTGGTCATTTACATATACGTCGCAGCGGCTTCCTGTATCCTTAACATTGAAATTATATGTTCCCGAAGGAATTGCTATTTCATATCCTGCACCTAAGTTTCCTAAAGTTCCCGGTGCTCCTACCGCATATTCAAATACCGGTGTAATTTCAACCGAGTCAGCACCTGTTGTATCAACTGTTGAAGGAGCAGCTGTTTCAACACTCTGCTTTACAAGCTTGCCCGATTTTGCTGTTGTTACCTGATAGCCTACAATGTTATTATTCTTTATCAACGCTGATGTATCCACCGATGTTGAATTGCCCGTTGCAGCTGCTGTTACGGAATATGCTGCCACTGTTACAGGAACTGTTACTGTTGTTACCGATGTACCATTAGTAATTGTACCTGTTACTACCGCATTTCCTGCTCCGGTTACTGTAAGTGTTCCATCCTCTGTAATTGATGCAACCTTATCATTATCAACTGTCCACTTTACATCTGTAAGAAGTGATGCAATATCTGTACCGTATGAATCTACCGCTCTTGATATTGAATACTTGCCTGTCTTTTCTCCGTTGATGTCATATGCTCTCGGTCCTTCAACCTCAATGTTCTTTACATCAAGTTTTTCAAAATCTGTGATAGTAACATCAAGTGATGCTGTCTTTTCAGCGTTGATTGTACTTGTTGCTGTTATTGTGTATGTTCCCGGCTCTGCCTCATCTGTTACTGATAATACACCATCCTGGTCAATCCAGATAGAATCATTATGAATCGGCTCATCTGTCGGTGCCGGTGTTTCATCCGGCTTATCCGTCGGTGCTGTTGTTTCATCCGGCTTCTCTGTCGGCGCTGTTGTCTCTTCCGGCTTTGCCTCTGCTGCATTTGCCAAAGGCTCTAATGTTGAAGTTCCATCCCAAAGCATAACCTTTGTTCCCTGTTCTGTATCAACCTTAACCTCTGTGCCGGCTGTTACATCAATTGTGCCATCATTCTTTACTGATACCAATCTGCCATTTGCATCAAACACAGCCTTTAATACAGTTGCCTTACCTGTCTTTGTTGGGTTGAATACAGCTGTATACTTAACATCCTCATTTAATTCAGCTGATGTATCCGAACCTTCTATTACCTTACCGTCCTTTGATAAAGTCCATTTGAAAGTTTCATCTGGAACAATTACAGACTGACCTACCGAATACTGCTTAGTAAGAGTCTGACCTGCTACCTTTGCAAATGATGTCTCACCATTTACTGAAAGGTAATTTGAATTCGGCTCCTGAATCAACACATCACTTACTGTGATTGCACCATAGTTTCTGTACTGACCGAACTTAAAGCCTGTTAATGCAGATGCATCAATTGTATACGGAATTGAAACAGTATTGCTTCCGCTCGACGCTGTTATATTCTTATTAGCCTTATCGATTACTAATGTTACCGGAACTACCGTTCCCTTTGTGTAGCCCTCTGCGATTACACCGCCCTGTGCATATGCACCGGCATCGCCGCTCTGGTTATATGCTGAATTACCACTCCAGCCGCTCCATGCTTTTATTGCACCATCTGACGTATACTGAATACCCGCTAATGCACCGGCATTTGAAATAAGTCCTAATGTAACCTGACCATCTGTTCCTGTCGGGAAGTTTACATTAAATGATACGCTTGTTACATCCGGAAGCTCTATGGAATTTGCTAACTTAATTTCGCCGC
>USPO01000145.1 GCA_900556575.1 uncultured Eubacteriales bacterium | reverse complement strand
TAACGCTGCTTGTTGGGTGTATTGAGGCTGATTGAAACGGTATCGATTTTTCCCTCAAGAAGCGGAGTCGTATCCTTGCCGTAGATAAGGTCGGCAAGACCGTTTGTATTAATTCGTGTTTTTTTGCCGTATTTTTCTTTAACAAAAGCAGCAACTTCAAGCAAGTCATAAAGTCTTTCTGTTGGTTCGCCAAAGCCACAGAATACAACTTCTTCGTATTTATCCATATCAAACTTTGAAAATTCTGCTTTAACCTCTTCAACAGTCGGTTCTCGTTCAAGCCACAGTGAGCCGGAACCCTCCATTTCATTGCGTGTTTGACGCAGGCAGAATGTACAGCTGCATGGACACTTATTTGTCATGTTTACATATAGACCCTTATGAACTTCATAAAGTATTACCAAAATTATCCCTCCAAAATGTTAACAGATGCCGGAATGATAATATGCCGGCATACTTAAATTTAGTCTGCAAGAAGCTTATTAACAAAAGTTGTCCTTATATGCGGCGATACATTTTGTTATAACTTCGCGTGCATCATCGGGACCGAGAACCTCGTTTACAACGGTTTCCTTTCCCTCAAGTGACTTGTATACACGGAAGAAGTGCTTGATTTCTTCAAATGTATGTGAAGGAAGCTGAGAAATATCGGTAAATCCGGCATAGGTAGGATCGTTCATCGGAACAGCGATAATTTTCTCATCAAGGCTGTCATCATCAATCATTTTCATAACACCTATTGGTCTGCATTCAACAAGAGTCATAGGTACAATTTCTTCCTGACATAGAACAAGAACGTCGAGCGGGTCGCCGTCGTCTGCGTATGTACGGGGAATAAAGCCGTAGTTAGCCGGATAGTGTGTAGAGGTGTAAAGAACACGGTCAAGCTTTAAAAGACCTGTTTCCTTATCCATTTCATACTTGTTTTTGCAGCCTCTCGGAATTTCTATAACCGCAAAGAACTTATTCGGTGAAATACGTTTTGGACTTATATCATGCCATATATTAGACATAACATTTCCCTCCTTCTTAATGAATGAAATCTTCGCCCTTATGGGACGAGGTTGTTAATTTTTTGTGTAAAATTATTTTATCATATCTTGAGAAAAAAATCAATAGAAAGATACATATATTTTATGATTTATTTTTACAATATTGATTTATTTAGCCGCTAATAAATTTCATAGTTACTTGAAATTGCAGAATGAATATTATATAATACATGGTGTGCATTAATCATATATGAATAATATGATTAATGATTGATTGTTTGTATTTGCTTATTTTGGTTTTTATTGAAGTAATACTCATGATTTGCTTGCAGCATATGCTTGGGTTATTTTGCAATTACAAATTGAGAAAAATTGAACAGAGGTTAAATATACCTTGTAAGGGAGAAGATATAAAATGGAAAATTCGACAAAAATGCTTGCAAAAATGCCGATAGGACGATTATTTTCCAAGATGGCTGTTCCGGCGGTTCTTGGTCAGCTTATAAATATACTGTATAATATGGTTGACAGAATGTTTATAGGTCATATGCAGGAAACAGGCGCAATTGCATTGGCAGGAGTTGGAGTAACCACACCGATTATCTTGGCTATTTCTGCGTTTGCTTCACTTGTTAGTATGGGAGGAGCTCCGAAGGCATCCATAGCGCTTGGAAAAGGAAACAAGGAAGAGGCAGAGGATATAATGGGTTCATGTCTATTTATGATGATTGTGATTTCGCTGCTGCTGACAGTCGCTATGTGGCTGTTTGGGAAAAATATTTTGGAGATGTTTGGTGCAAGCGAATTGACAATAGTATATGCGGCAGACTATATGAGGTATTACTGTATGGGAACGATTTTTGTACAGCTTACATTAGGCTTGAATTCATTTATAACGGCACAGGGATTTACAAAGATAAGTATGTTTAATGTGGCGGCGGGAGCGGCTGTAAATGTTGTATTGGACCCCATATTAATATACAAATTGAATATGGGGGTAAAGGGTGCCGCACTTGCAACGGTTATATCGCAAGCGGTCACATCGGTTTTGGTAATAAGATTTTTGTGTTCCGAAAGAGCTGAAATAAAGCTAAGAATAAGTAAAATAAGATTTAATGCATTAATATTGATGCCGTGTATTATGCTGGGGCTGTCTCCGGCATTAATGCAGCTTACAGAAAATATGGTAGCAATAAGCTTTAATACATCTCTTCAAAGATACGGCGGTGATATAGCGGTAGCTTCAATGAGTATATTAAACAGCATAATGCAGTTTGTTATGCTGCTGCTTCCGGGCATGGTGCAGGGAGCACAGCCGATATTAAGCTATAACTTGGGAGCGGGAAACATAGTAAGGGTAAAAAAGACATTTCGTTGCTTGACGGCGGCTTGCGTAATAGGTTCATTTTTAATTTGGCTTGTATGCATGGTATATCCTAAGGCGGCAGCATCGGTATTTACGGATAATGCTGAACTTATACAATATAGTGAATGGTCAATCAGAATATATCTTGCTATGCTTTTGATTTATGGAATACAGGTAGCGTGCCAATACAGCTTTGTTGCTTTAGATAATGCCCCGTGTGCAATTTTTCTTACAATATGGAGAAAAATAATTTTGTTAATTCCGTTAATCTTTATATTGCCTCATTTCGTGGGAAATCCGACAATGGGAGTATTTTTAGCGGAACCGATTGCAGATACAATAGCGGTTTGCACCACATCCTTTATGTTTTTTAGATTTTATAAAAAAATAGGGAAGTAATTAAGTACAGGGGACAGCGGTATAATTAACTCGCTGTCCTCCTAAAACGTTATATGTTTTTATTAACTAATTTTTTTTATATTCTGATGCAAATAACCCTGTCATTGCTAATAAAGTACCAATGACAGAAATTATGCTGATTGGTTCTTTCAGCATGATAGCAGAGGTTATAACCGTTACAACAGGTACGATATAAATGTAAATGCTTGTTTTGACAGCTCCCAGTGATTTTACGGCAATGTTCCATGTAACAAAACAAAGAGCCGATGCTCCCAAACCAAGATAAAGCATATGTATCAAATTTGGCGGGGCTATAATTTTTGACACATTAACATCAAAATTAAATAGAAACATAGCCGGTATCATAAAAATAATTCCGTAAAAGAATGTTCTGCGTGTAGCAAGAATGACCGGAAATCCAAGTTCACTGATTTTTTTTGTTAATATTGAATAGCAAGCCCATACAAATGCAGCACATATTGCCAAAATATCGCCGATTGGATTTAATTTTAATTTTGCTCCGTTAAAGCTTAAAAGAATAACACCTGCCATAGCAATAGCAAATCCTATGAAAAAATTTTTGTTAAGTTCATTATCCTTTTTGAAAAACAGCTTTGTCAGCAATCCGGTAAAAAACGGAGCAGTGGATATAATAACTCCGACATTTGATGCCATTGTGTATGTTAGTGAAATGTTTTCCAATAAGTAATACAAGCAAATACCGCATAGTCCGGCTAACATAAAAGTTAATTCCTGTTTAATATCAGTGCATTTCATGTGTTTTGGGGCAATCACCAATAATGCAAAAAAACCTAAAACAAAGCGCAGAAATAAAATTTCAACAGGCTTAAAATCGGTCAATAAGATTTTGGTTGATATGAAGGTTGTACCCCATATTAAAATTGTAAGCAAAGCGGACAAATGCCCGATTATGTTTTTATTTTTCATGATTTTCACCGTCCTTATCTGAATTAAGAAAAATGCTGCGATACACACCCGGAGGAAGTCCTACAAATTTGGTAAAATAATTTGTGAAATGGCTTTGGTCAGAAAAGCCTGTTTGCATAGAGACATCAATAGGAAAAACACCATTTGTCAATAGTTTTTTTGCTTTATTGATACGAATATTTTCCAAATATCGGTATGGTGTAACACCTTTTGCTTTTGTAAATATCCGAAGAAGTGATGATTTGCTGAGACCGGCATTTCTGCATAGCTGTTCTAAGGATATATGTTCTGTGTAATGCTTTTTCATAAAATTACATACCCGTTCTATTTCGCATCTATATTCCGAATCTGTAGTATTACATGATAAACCGTATTTTTGAATTAGAGAAGAAACGAAAAGCAGCAGATTTTCCTCTTTTTTTGTGTCCGGTGTTTTGTCCATTATTGTTTTATGAATGGTATGTAAATGATGAAAAAGCTTTTTATCATAAATTACATTTTGAGAGAAGCAGGGCATCTCATGCCGTCCGGTTAGTTTTTCTGTCAGACTAAGCATAATGTTTTTACTTATATTGAGTCCGCAGTATTCTAAGGTATTTTTCTCCGTTTGAACACAGGAATGGTTATCTCCGGGGTTAAAAATCACTATAAATCCATCATTAATTGTATACTCTTTGTTTTTACATAAAAGTACACGTTTGCCATGCTTGACATATCCGATAACATAGTTTTCATGAAAGTGATTTGGAAAAGACGGGATAATGCCGTTTAACCGATATGCTTCAAGCTTCAGCTCTTTATCGTATATTATAGTCCTGCTCATAATTTCCTCCTTTTGTCAATTCAATTTTAAATACAATTTATGCTGTAATATGGTGCGAATATTATATTTATTCAATAAATATTGTACATCAATAAGGCTTTAAAGTCTTGTAAAATATCTTCGTTTTTATGGGTTTATGAAAATATTATACTATAAAAGTGTATAAATTGCTATGCATAGTTTGCTGTAAAAAAATAAGCTTTTAATAAAAAAATATGAAAAGAATAACTATAAGTAAATTAAAATATTACATAAAGCAATAAATTTGTTAAAAAAATCTCAAAATTTTTGTGCATATAATGGAAAAGTACAAGTTTTTTATAAATACTCTTGTATATTTTCCGATTTTGATGTAAAATATATATGAAAGGTACTGCATAGGGCAGTATCGAAAAAAATTAATTAATTTTTTTTAGGAGGTAATTCCAATGGCAGTAAAAGTTGCTATTAACGGTTTCGGTCGTATCGGCCGTCTTGCATTTAGACAGATGTTCGGTGCTG
>USPO01000144.1 GCA_900556575.1 uncultured Eubacteriales bacterium | reverse complement strand
GTAGCTGAAGGTCTCAGCATAGGTGTTGTAGGGTTCAGGCATCTTCGGGGGAGCGGTGTACTCGCGCTCGGGGGAGTAGACCTCGTAAAGCTTGGCGGCCACAGTAGGGGCGGGCAGCTTCAAGTCAGCCAGAGAGGCAAACTCCGGCATGACGGGCAGCTCCGTCTTGGCCACCCAGTTGCTGGCCACGGGGGCGGACAGCTCGGTGAATTCCTGCAGGTGCCAGATTTTCCACTCGTCGTCCTCCAGTACGAAGTCGGCGGCGATATAGCCCCAGTTCCAGGTGGACAGCGGGCCGTTGGGGGTGATGGCGTTGTTGGCGCCCATGACCTGCCACAGGCCCTTAGCGGTCTTGCCGTCGGCAGCAACCTCAACGATGGGGGTGGTCAGCGGGCGGGGGAAGTGTTCGCCGGCGCCGAAGGCCTCCTCGTCGGTCTTGTCACCAAGCTGCTTTGGGAACACCTTCTTGAGCAGCTTGGCGGCCTCGCCGATCTGATCGCTGATAGCCTGATAGTAGCCGTGGATGGCGTCCAGACCGACGTACCAGCCGTCATTCTTTGCCAGCGTGGGCTGCTCGGCCTGCTTGCTCCAGAAGCGGTCGACCAGGTCAGCCTGCTTGCAGATCATCGTCAGCAGGGCGTATTTGCCCATGACGTTCTGGATCTCGCGCTGGTCGATAAAACGCTCTGCCAGCTGCTGAGGGGAATACTGTGCTTTCACCATGGATATGGCTCCTTTCCGTTTGTGGTCTTATGTTGGTTGAAATTTGTGAATTGCATTTGGGGTTCGTGTTTGAACAATTGCATTATAAAATCGAAGCAAACCAAAAGTAAAATAGCCGTTTGGAATGTGGATATGTTCCAAACGTAATCAACTGCCCCAGAACGGCGGCATGAGGGCCATATACCATATTTTAATATATAATATTTAAAATTAACATTTACAGGAATTAATTTTATAGAATTCAACGTTTTATCAATATTTATTTAAAGTCAAAAATAACCGAAAGAGGCTGCTGCAAAACTCTTTGAGTTTTGCAGCAGCCTCCCTAAATTAAAATTCAAATGTATGTGACTCCTGCTCACTTACCGAATTTTCCGGCACAGGAGTAATTTCATGCTTATCAAAAGCACTCTCACCAATTCCGATCTCTTCATCTTTTGACTCATCCGTCACAAGCTCAAGTCTGTTAATCGAAACCTCGTATGCTGTCTTGGTTACAACTTCATCCTCACTTATACGCTTCTGATAATTACGTGACTGAATTCTTCCCCAAATTCTCACATTTGCACCGACTTCAAGATTTTTCGCATATCTCGCATTTCTGCCCCATGCAATTACAGGTATATAATCTGACTTGTTGTAGCTTCTGTTCACAGCAAGAAGAACATCTGTAATTTCACGTCCGAACGGTGTTGTACGATAAACCGGCGGTTTGCAGATATATCCGTTAAGATATAAACGATTAGGATTTTTAACCTCTGTATCACAGTGCATTATATCCTTAGCAAAAACAGTAAGTACAAGTCTGTTTGCACCCGCTTCGTTGTTGTTATATGAACGGAACTGTCCGGAAATAACAACTCTGTCGCCTATCTTGTATTCACCGTCCATAATAAGACGCTCCGAAATCATAACCTTAATGTCATCGTATGTACCGCTTAGGCGCGAAACCTCAAGTGTAAAAGTGTAGAACTTCTCTGCATAAATCTCGTGATTAAATGCAAACTCATCCTTTATAACACCCATAATCTCTGTTTGATTGTTTGTAATATCCATGATTTATCCTCCTTATTTCAGGGAAATTCCTTCTCCCCTAAGCCTTTGCTTATTAATTCTTTATATTATATGATGGTTTATTCGGAAATATTCCTTTTTTCCATAAAGTTTTTTATTTATCAAAACCTTTACCCTCTTTATTAATCATTCGGCTAATCACGGTGAAAATCTATGATTGCTATTATAATTATTGTACCATATTTTTGTGAAAAAATATCGGTACTATTATAAATTTTTTTTATCTTATTTTAAAAGTCAGTAAATTTTATGACATTTTTTTGAATTAAATTTGAGATATTTTTTTCATATTTATACTTGAATTTCTCATATATATATGGTATAATAGTATCCGTTTGTTTTTATGTATAAAATTACTGTTATTTGCATATTATGCGTGATTTAACTTTAGTGATTTTTAACTACACTGTGTCACTCAAAGCTAACCATCTCACCTGTTATGTGCAAATATGTAAGAGAAAGGATTATGTGAATTAACATGACTATATTTGAAATTTTTCTTATCGGTGTTGCTTTAAGCATGGATGCTTTTGCGGTCTGTCTGTCCAGTGCAATGGTTTATACAAATATGACACCGGGACGCAAGCTTTCCATGCCGATTGCATTCGGTGTTTTTCAGGGAATAATGCCGATAACGGGCTTTTATCTCGGAAGTCTTTTTGAAAGTATCATAAGCAAGTGGTCCGGTCCCATTGCACTGATAATACTTGGATTTATAGGAGTAAACATGATAAGAGAAGGTCTTTCCGATGATGAAGAAAGTGACCAAAAGGAATTAACATTTAAAGTTCTTATGCTGCAGGCAATAGCAACAAGCATTGATGCATTTGCGGTAGGTGTATCCTTCGCCGCAAGCGGTGCGCCAATATTTAAAGCAGCCCCGTTAATCGCACTCACAACCTTTATATTAAGCCTCATTGCAATTGCTATAGGTACAAAGCTTGGTGAAAAGCTTGGCGAGCATGCCGAAGTTGTCGGCGGTGTTATTCTTATTTGTATAGGTATTAAGTCGATGTTTTTTTAATATTCCCAAACCGGAAAGAGGCTGTTGCAAAACTCAAAGAGTTTTGTGACAGCCTCTTGGGGCTGTAGAAAAACTCAAAGAGTTTTGTGACAGCCTCTTGGGGCTGTAGAAAAATAGTGCAGAACGGACGAAACGAAGGGCGCAGCCCCTTGCCCGAAGGCGTACGGTGGTACGTCGAGGGGTTCGTTTCGTTCGTAGCATAAAGCGAACTCAATTCAGAAATTTTCATTAATATGAAAATTTCCACATTGAATATGACCAAATTGATTACAAAAAAACGGCTTATTTACTTTGTTTTATTCGCTTTACGCGGTCTGTGCATTTTGCTACAGCCCCTTTATGTACTATTTAATTTTGAATCTCTGTCATATCAGCAATAGGCAGAACTTTGTCCTCCATGCTCCAGATATATAATCTGACAACAGATATATCTTCATCAGTTTTCGGCACATATAAGATATAGCTCTCATCATTTGTTATATCTGCACTTGTTACTGAAATCATTCTTCCTTCAGAATTATATACTGCTGCCCTGATAGCCGCTGCTTCATTATATTCTTCTATTTCATTCAAATTAACATCTATTATAAAATCGCCGTTTGACGGTATTTCATTTAATAAATCTCCCGATTGCGATTTTATTTCAGTGCTTTCAATATCGTAATATTTTTCATAATTTATTGTTTTAACAGCTACCATTCCATCAATAGTATTTACATTTATATTATCTAAATTCTGATTACATATATCTCCATCATTATATGATAAAGACACCGGTATATCTCCATCTGCCTCCTCACTGACCTTAAATTTAATTGTAAACAATGTTCCGGTATATTTCATATCTGATGGAGCATTCCAATATGCTGTAACATAATCAAGCTTTGATAAATCTCCTCCCTGCTGTACATTTGATGTAAAGCTTCCGTTTTTAAGAATATCTCCTGCTGAAATCGATACAGGTGTTAGTGCATTTTTATCGTATTCAACACTAAAGTTAAAGCCGGCAATACCCGGATTTGACAATACTGTTACCGGTACTTCAACATAATCTCCGGGTTTTGCATTAACAGCTTGAACCATAACCTCCATATCATCTCTGTTTAATTCAACATCATCGGACAAAGTAACGTTATTCCATTTTGCAAGCACCTGCGAAAGCTTAACTCCGTCTTTAGTGTTTACAATTCCATCTTCATAAACATCAGCAGCTTTCATTTGTTTATCTGTGAAATTAACATTCCATTTTGCAAGATATTGTGATAATATTACTCCGTCCTTCGTATTTACAATTCCGTCTTGGTATATATCACCCTTCATCACATTAGAAACCTTCACAGAACCATTAACAACATTAACCATAACATCATCTAATGCCTGATTTGTAATATCACCCTTATTATATGATATTGTTACAGGGTATTCTCCTTCATCAGCTGATTTGTTGAGCATGAATTTTATAATAAACATTTCTCCGTCAGATGTTACATTTGAAGGATTGCTCCAATATGCCGTAACATAATCAAGCTTTGATAAATCTCCCCCCTGACTAATATTTGAATTTAATGTACCGCCGCTAAACACACTTCCCTTTTCAATGGATACCGGAGTCATGATTGATTTATTATACCTTACTTCAAGATTAAATCCCGCAATTCCCGGATTGTCAGTTATTGAAACAGGTATACTTACTATATCACCAATTGTTCCCGATAAGCTTGTAACACTTAATGTACCGCTGTATTTAGGAGGTTCCGTTGCCGGAGGCGGTGTCGGTTCTAACACTACACATACATAGCAGCTTGCTGTCTTGCTTCCATCTGCAGTTGTCGCCGTTATTGTCGCTTCTCCGCCTGATTCTCCCGTTATCACTCCATTTGAAACGGTTACCACATTTGTATCAGAACTGCTCCATGTTACATTTTTATTCGTTGCATTGCTCGGTGTTACCGTTGCTGTCAGGGTCTCGTTCTTTCCCACTTCTATTGTTGTTGATGTCTTGTTTAAGCTTACTCCTGTTACCGCTACTGTCGGAGTTTTTACAGTCACTGTACAGCTTGCTGTCTTGCTTCCGTCTGCTGTCTTTACCGTTATTGTCGCTGTTCCTGCTGCCTTTCCGGTTACTACTCCGTTTGACACATCTGCTACATTCGTGTTTGTACTGCTCCATGTTACATTTTTATTCGTTGCATTGCTCGGTGTTAATATTGCCGTCAGTGTCTCGCTCTTTCCCAC
>USPO01000143.1 GCA_900556575.1 uncultured Eubacteriales bacterium | reverse complement strand
TTAAATCGCTTGCAGATAATGATGCACAGGTTATAGGGCTTGATATAAAGGCACTTTCGGCAAAATATGCCGAGACAGTATTCAGAGTAGGATTTATTGTAGACGGAAACGAGATAAAGTCACTCAGAAAGAATTACGGCGAAACACTTTCCGAAGATGAAATACCTGTTTTAAAGGGAGCGGACGGACGTTATCCGCATTGGAACAGGGATACTTCCGAGCCGATAAGACGTCATACGGAATTTAAAGCGGAATATACCGATGCGACAATGACAATTGCATCGGACGAAACACCGCCTATATTGCTTGTAGAGGGCAATTTCAGCGATTCAACGACTGTTGAAGTACATGATGCCGAAATAACAGCCTCATTCCCCGGATACAGCAAGGGAAAGGCGTACAGCTTTAAGATAACTCCAAAGAAGGACGGAGAAGGCGGCTTTAAGGTTCATGTTCTTGCAAGGGACGACAAAGCGTGTGCATTGGGAATAGTAGTTGAAGGTCAGGCACAGGTTATAGAATGTGACAGGGACGGAAGCTATATAGTGGGCAGAATGGAAACACCGCAAAGCTTTGTCATATTGTCAAAGCAGCCGAAAGCACTGCCTATAACACTAATATTGATTGCGTTGGCAATTATTGTGTTCCTTGTATTGGCTGTAATAGCGGCAAGAAAGAGAAATATAAGCGTTATAAGATATTTAAAGACAAGGCATACCGAAAGAAAGCAGGCAAAGCTTAATAAATCCGCAGAGGACTTAGCGGAGGGAGATATTCCTGAGGAAGAAAAGGTTTCCGAAGACGAACCCGAAACAGATAGCTTAAGCGAAGATTTAGATGAAGATTTGTATGAAGATTTAGATGATGAGCCTGATAATGCGGAAGAAAATAGCATTGAAGAGGATAAAGCGGCGGAAAAACCGGAAGATGAATAAGTGAAAAAAGCAGGTGCGGCAAGACTAATTAGAGGTCTTGCCGCACCTGTTTTTTTATTTATCAGAAGATGTATCACTTGATGTATTGCTTATATCTTTATTATGTTCATCGTCACCGCCGAGCCATTTATTTTTTACGGTGTAATAAAAACTGTTTGAGGCGGTGTATGTACCGTCTTTGCTTGTTGTATCAGTTGTATCGCTTGAATCATCATTATCTGATTCGCTGCTGCCTGAAGAATCAGATGCTGTGGTTGCTATTACAATATATGGTCTGCAATATATTGGTCTACCAAAATAATTAAACGGTATATTATCAACTGTTGCATTAAAAACAAATTCTGAATTTTGACCCAATGTACAGCTGATTTTGCTTTTGGCAGTTTCGCCTACGGTATCGCTGTCGGTTGATAAATTCATACCAAATTCGGTTATTGTGGTGTTTTGTGCTACTGTTTCAACTGAGGCGGTAATGTTAAAGGCTATAATACCTGTTTTTTTATTATTATCGTCTTCGGATTTTCCGGTTGTAGTATAGTATCCGGAATCAGGATCTGACGAGAAGGTTACGTTGTATCCCGCCTCAAATACAGGAGTTACATCATAGTTTGCATCGAGATTTATTGTGTATTCAGATGAATTAATATATGTTGGGGAATCTTCTTTTCTGATTCCATTATCATTAGTGGTATATTTTACTATTTTCCACTGTTTAAAATTATAACATTCATTTGGAATGGCCTCTATGGTTATAAAGCTACCACTTTTGTGAGTATCGCCGTAAATTGATGCACCATTAACCGAACCGTTTTCAAGATCTTTTACGGTGATTGTATAGTATGTTTTAGCTATCTCCTCAGGACCTATTGCACCCACAACTCCTACAGCTCTTGTTACTTCGTTTTGATATATTCCAACTTTGTAAATATCGTAAGCTGTAGTGTCATATAGGGTTATGTAAGCTTCGGCAGCTGTAATATCAGTTATATCACTTTCTGCGGTATCTTCATATGATTCATCAGCAGGCTTCTCCTGTACGTCCTCTGTTGTATCGGTTTCGGTATTTTCTTCCGATTCTTCGATTGTTTCGTATGTTGTTTCAAGTTTTTCTTGTATTGAGACAGCTGCAGATTCTTCAGATACAATCTCATTGTTGTATAATACCATACCGTTTAAAGAAGAAAATTGACCGTATTTAAGGTATCCGGCGATGATTTTATTATTATCCAAATCACCGACATAAAAATATGTTGTACATCCTCCTGTTAAAGCTTCGGAATCCGTTTTAAGCAATGCCGCATAGGTATTGTTATTTTCGGTAAGCGTAAGTGCCGGACGTTTAAAACTCTTTTTATAATCAAATGAACCGTCAATATTAAGTATATATCCTGTTGCAAAGGTATTAAATATATTTCTGCCGGATTCGGGTAAATTACTTAAATCTTTATTGTCTGATAGTTCAGCTGATGATGTATCATTACTGTGTGTGGCAATTGTATTGTAAATACAATTGTATACATGTACATTAGAGTTAGTGCCTTTAGTATCGGTGTTTCCGGAATATACACCTATATCAGATGTAGTAGGTGTAGCTGATGAATCTAAGCAATAGTTTACCGAAAACAAGGTATTAACTGCATAAACCTTTCCATCACTGAATACACCGATTGCACCGCCGTTATTAGCCTCTGCACTTCTGTTGGAATCGGTGCATAGCGAGCTGTTTCCTGTAAATGTGGAGTTAAGTATATATGCTGTTCCGGAGTTGTTAAGTCCGCCGCCAAGCTCGTGAGTTTGGTTGTTGGCAACGGTACAGTTATTCATATAAAGTGTACCATTGTTTTCACCGCCGCCGCCGCCTTTGTAGTAGTCGCTTATAAGGTTATCCGTAATTGAGCAGCGGTCAAGAATCATTAGTCCGTATGTTCCGTTAAGAAAACCGCCGCCGCCAAATTCATTGGAATCTGATGTACGAATTCTGTTTCTGTCAATGCTGCAGTCGGTTAAATACATTTTTCCTTCATTGTTATTTCTTACACCGCCTTTTGCGTTTAAGGTAAAGACTGTGTTTTCTACTTTGACAATATCGGTTCCGTTATTGTCAAATCCGGTGCTGCCATTATTTGAGATGGAACTGTTTGTGATTTCTAAATGACTGTCACCCTCATTGACAATTCCTTTGTATTTACTTCCGGTTATTTTACAGTTATCTATTGAAGCTGTGTTTGTATCCGATATAAAAACAGCGGAATAACTATCTCCGGATTGCTGGCAATTGGAAATGGTCACATCACTTAAGGCTAAGGCACCTGTTTTACAATATACAGCAGTACCCCGGCTGTTATCTATTGTCGAATTACTTATTGTAAGTGTACCGCCGTTCTCAAAATTGATCGTGTTCCATAAGAAATCTTTGATATTAATATTCTTAAGTGTGAGAGCGGCATCAGAACTTGAGTCGGCAAATGCTTGTTTTCCGTTTGAATCTGATGTATACGAATATCCGCATCCGTTAATTGTGATTGCTTTATTTATATAAATAGTTTGTGTTGCAGTTTCGTCAGCGACCATTCGTATAACCGAGCCGGACGGTGCAGCATTAACAGCATCATAAAGCGAGGTGTAGCGCTTTTCTACGCTGTCATATAAACCGTTTTTATTTGTGTCTATATAACAGGTATAGGTATTTTCAGCGTATACAGCTGATGATGCCATGCCTGCCGCAGCCGCCAACAGCATACAGCCTATAATTTTCTTTATCATGTTATTGTGGACTCCTTTCTATATTAATCTATTGTATTTACTGTTTTTGTGGATATTATGTCATTAAAGTTTATATTTCCGGTGTTTTTACCTTTTTTTATTAAATTGTCCGGTGTTTCGCCGCTTGCCATTACAAGCTCCTCTTCGTCAAATATCAATATATCAATACATGGTTCTGTAAAATGCCTTTTCATTAAAAGCTTCCTTTCTATATATTTCGACAATTATGTATATTTTGTTGATTTACCTGCATATGCTGCAGATGCATTTGTTACAATAAGACAAACTATACCTATTCTATCATATTTTTTCTTTCGTGTCAATGCAAAAAAATTGTAATAAATAAAGAGGCTGTTGCAAAACTCAATGAGTTTTGTGACAGCCTCTTGGGGTTGTAGAAAAATAGTGCAGAACGGACGAAACGAAGGGTGCAGCCCCATTGAATTGCTTAATGCAGAAATCAGTTTAACTTGAAAGTCTTTGTAACAGGGTCCGAACTTCCGATTGTATCGGTAAGCTGAACAGAAACAGTTACTTCCTCCGAGTCTGATACAAGCTTAAATGCTCTCTGAACATTGATTTTTTTGCCGTGTTCAACGTCCTGTGCGATTGTTTCTATGTTGTAACCCTCTGCGGAATATGTTATTGCATACGGGAGAATTCGTTCACCCTGAGTAACAGTTGTTTTTATTACAGAATCAAATTTTGTTGTTTCCGAGGTGTTGTTTTTGAATGAATATTCCACAACAAGAACATCGGCACCGTCCGCATCCTTAGTTTTGACAGCATCCTTGATTTCAACCTCGTATCCGCTCAATTCTGCCTTGCCGTCACTTGAGTTGTCGCTCTTAAGGTCTGTTCCGTCAATTTTCTTTATATCTGCTGATTTATCGGCGTCTTTTGCAAAGTTGTCAAGCTCATCTTGAATCTGTTCAGCAGATTTCTCGGTAGGAGCGACTGTCGAGCCGTCCTCTGATGAGGCTGCCTGTGTTGCTGCCGGTGAATTGGAGTCGTCAATCTGTGACTTTGAAGTTTTCTTTCCGCAGCCGGTCATTGATGCTGCAATTGCTAATATTGCCATAAATGCTATAATTCTCTTTTTCATAATCATAAATCCTTTCTTTAAACCTATCGGTATAGGTACCTTGCTTTTGTTTATGGATATACTAACACAGATTAGTGAAAAATGCAAGTGTAAATTTTAAAGTTCATAATAAATTAACGTATTATTTAAACAGAAAATATCAAGCAAAAACAGCGAAAAACTTGATATTTTTCTGTGAATATGGTATAATAATATAAAAACTAGGGGGAGGAAAAGCCGATGAACGAGAAAAATCCTGAAGTGAACCGAAAGATAAAAGAC
>USPO01000142.1 GCA_900556575.1 uncultured Eubacteriales bacterium | reverse complement strand
GGGAGATAAAATTTTCTATGATGCCGACAATGACAACGGATACCATGAGTGTCCAAAGTGCGTAAACGGTCTGCGTCCGAGAACTACATTTTTTGAGGATATAGAAAATCTAAGGGTTACCGGCATAACATTTAAAGATGCCGCATTCTGGACACTGCATATGGCAGGCTGCCGCCGTGTAATGGTTGATAATATCAAAATATTAAATGACCTGCGCGGTCCGAACAATGATGGAATAGATCCCGATTCATGCAAGGATGTTGTTATATCGAATTGTATAATTGAGTCCGGAGATGATGCAATTGTTGTAAAGAATACGTTGGAAATGGGTAAAAAATACGGTCCATGCGAAAATGTAATTATTCGCGGCTGTGTACTTCATTCACAGGACAGTGCTTTAAAAATTGGAACGGAAACATATGATGCGATAAGAAATATTGTATTAACCGACTGTATTGTAAAGGACTGCTCACGAGGTGTAGGAATATGGGTTCGTGACGGTGCCACGATAGAAAATATACAAGTACACAATATTACCGGCAGCACGCGCCGTTATGCCGATGCATTTGCCGAAGACGGCGACCCAGGCTGGTGGGGCAAGGGTGATCCGATATTCATCTCCAATACTCCGAGATATAAGGACAGCAGCAAAAAGACCGGAATTATACGAAATGTAACTTTCCGTGATATCGATATTACCTGCGAAGCCGGAATACTTCTGCGTGCGGATAAAGGCTGCCCGATTGAAAATATAAAACTGAAAGATATTACACTAACAATGAAAAAAATCGGTACTCTTGACAGCGGCATATTCGATGAACAGCCGTCGGTAAGAAATAAATATCCTCATGAGGTTCCGGCATTGTATGCTCATGGAATTAAAGGGCTTAAAATATCCGGACTTGAAGTATCAAAACAAAAGCCGTATTTAAAGGGCTGGTCGGAGCAGGAAAGCATAATTGAAGATTGTGAACTGTTATAAAAAAAACAGCTGCAAAACAAAATTTTGCAGCTGTTTTTTTATACAGCAAAGGGCTAAGTTCAAATGAACTTAGCCCTTATTTCAAAAATGATTTACATTACTGTCTATCAATTTCGTCCGGATCCTCATACTGAGTCTTGAAGTCTCCCCATACCCAGTTAGTATCCATCTCTGTCCACTTCTCATAGAAGTCTGCTGCTGTCTCGAATGTTCTTGTATCATACTTATGTGAGTTAGTAGCCTCAATTACATTGTAGTAATACCAAGCGTCCTTCGGGTTATCCGGCCACTGAACGTATCCGTCAACGAGACCTTCCTCATTTACATAACGAACAAGCATACGGTTGATTACAGTCATAGCCTCTGCTCTTGTAATCTTCTGATCCGGCTTAAATGAGTTGTCACCGTAACCTGTTAACCAGCCTGCTGCTACACCTTCCTTAATTGCTGTTGCAGCCCAGTGTCCGTTAATATCGTTGAAGTCATCACTTGAATCAGCGATTTCCGGAGTTGTATCCAAGAATCTTGATACAATTGCAGCCATTTCAGCTCTTGTGATTGAATCAGCCGGTCTGAAGTTTGTTGTGCCTGCATCACCTAAGATATACTTACCGTTAGCCATTGTTGCAATAGCCTTGTTTGACCATCTTGACTTAAGAACATCTGAGAAACCTGATTCCTTAGTATAAATACTGTCTCTCTTCTCTGTTGTTAAGAGTCGATAGAAAATTGTGGCAATTTCTTCTCTTGTGATGTTGTTAAGCGGTCTTACATCACCTTCCGGATAACCGATAACATATACCATATGATCCTCACCGTTTAATGCTGACGGAACTGTTGAGTTCGACGGTGTAAACGGCTTCGGTGTTACTGACGGTACATCCGGGTTCGGTGTTGTGCCGTCCGGATTTAATGTCGGAGCCGGCGAAGCATTCGGGTCTACTGTTGCGCTTGCATCCGGTGTCGGTGTTGCTGTTTCACCCGGTGCTAATGTCGGAACAGTAATATTCGGTGTCTGTACCGGTGCCGGTGTGTTTCTTGTGTTGCTGCCGCCGCCACCGCCGCCGCCGGTAGACTGCTTAAGGAGTGCCATAGTAGCTGAAATCTTTTCCCAATCCTTTACACCTCTATAATCATTTGCACCGCCTTCTGCCTGCTGAACATCAAAATTAATTGTTGACATCTCAGCACCGATAACGATTGAGCCTGTCATATCAATTGATTCTGTGTAGTACAAATCAGTACCGCTGAACGGATCCTCTGATACAGTTACGCTCGGAAGAGTAAAATCAATATCCTTGAGCAATGTTTCATATGATTTTTCAAGATCTGCATATACTAATGTATTAGCCCATGAACCAGTATGTGAAACACCCTGAAGTGCTTCTGTTGTCGGAGCCTTTACCTGTACTGTTACAGAAAACTTATTATATCCTTCATGGTCAGGGTCAGCTGCATCTGTTCTCTTTGTATCTATAAAGATTTCCTTTGCTTCATCATTAAAGCCTGTCATCTTTCCTGTTTCAAGATACTTATCCTTGTCGGCAATCTGCATTCTGCTATCGTAAATAACATCAATTGTAAATTCACCCTTTACAGGAACTGTAGGAAGAAGTGCACTTAACGCACTGTCTTTTTCAACAGTTTCATTTGCCGCATTCTTGTAAGATTCAAAAGCTTTTCTTACAGGCTCCATATTAAGAGTTGACTTAAAGTCACCTGTTAATTCTGCTGTTTTGCCTGTCGAAAATCTTCCCAAAATATATCCATTTTGGAATGCATTTTCTGTACCTGATGTAACAGTCTTTCTTACAAAAGTATCTGCATCAAGAGTTACATCCGCTGTTCCCTTGTTTGTGTCTGCGTCATATTTATATGTAATACCATTCTGCTCTGCAAACTTCTTAATAGTCTCCTGAAGACTTGAATTGTTGTATCCGTCCGCAAAAGCAGCCGGAACAATAGAAGCAAGCATAGAAGCAGCAGCCAATGATGACACAGCTGTCTTAAACACTTTGTTCATACTAAATACCTCCATTTATCCTAATTTAAGCCTCTGTCCCAATCCCCCGGAACATTAACTTAGTTAAGCTTTTATACTTCATACTATATTATAATACATTTTATAAAAATTGTCAAGAAACTTTTTGTAAAAAATCATTTTTATTTTAAATAATATTAATTTTTTCTTAATTCATTTACCCAAGTATCCTTTTTAGGAGCGACTTTTTGTGCAGTCTTTGATATCCTGTTATATCAATTGCCTCATTTTTCAAAAGTCTTTCATTGTTTTCCTCCAGATATTCCATATGTCCTTTGCCGTATCTTTTTATAATTACTTTTCTTGCCTCTTCAATATTCGGCTTTCTTAAATCCATGTTATGCATATCCGAACCAAGGAAATGAATTCTTCCTGTTTCAAAAAGCATATCTACCTGTTTTCTCATTTTTTTATCAATAAATGCCTCTGCATTCACTTGATAAAGAACATCTAATTCAAAAAGAGAATTCAGCAGCTCAGGCTTTTGGAATAAAAAGCGGTCAATATGTGCCATTACTGGCGTAATACCCCTAAGTGTTATCTTATATACTGCATCTATACACCATTGCTGCCACTGCGTATACGGCATTTCTAAAAGTAAATATTCCGTACCCTCGGTACAAAGTTCCAGCAGATGCGTATCATCGGAAATATCCCTTCCCAAATTTAATTCACATCCTGCATATATCTTAGGCAAATCCTCTCCCGTTTTTTCTATTGCCTCACGCAAACGCATAATACTTTCTGTCCTGTCATAGATAAATTCATTTATACTTTTACTGCTTCTCGGATAGCAATGGGACGTTGAAATGATCTTATCTACTCCTTGTCTTTTACTTTCACGAAGCATTTCAAGAGAAATTTTTGTGACATCCGGTCCATCATCAAAATGCGGTAAAATATGTGCGTGTACATCAACCATCGGTATCATCTCTCCCTTCTGCAGCCTTAATACGTCTGTTTTTTACTTTTTGCGCTAACATATAAATCCCTATATATATCATAGCTCCGACAGCACCTCCGCTTGTATCTATAAGAACATCTCTTACTTCTCCGCTTCTGCCAGGTATAAAAAGCTGATGCAGCTCATCACTTGCGGCATAAAGACAGCATACAGTCACTGCTGATATTCCTATAATAATCTTTTTCCATCTTGACATTTTTTGCATAAACGCTCCGGCACAGCAAAATCCAAGTGCAGCATATATTGAAAAATGTGCCATTTTCCTCGCGAAATTATGAACCGATGATATAATTTTAGTTTTCACTGCCTCATCTGTATTAGAAAAGAACGGCAGCATATTTATTATATCTCGGATAAATCCTCTTGATAAATCTGACGAATCATCACTGTTTTGCGATGAAAACATAAAAATTGCAATCATAACACCAACAGCTGCCGCACAGAAAATTATCGTCTTTATATTTTTTCTCATTAAATATACCTTTCAAAAACAAATAAAAACTCTTTTCTCAGTCTAATTATATCACAATTCAAAAAATAATCAACTGTTTTTATTGTTTTTTTATTTTTTGTTTATAAATAAAACAAACATAATAATATTATATGTATAAATTTTAATTCTAATTTATATATTTCTCTACTCACCTATATCAAAATTTTAAATTTACTATTGCTTTTTACGCATAAATTTGTTATAATATAGGTTAGAGAAAAGACGGACATTTGCACATATACAATCAGCTGAATATGTCCGAATATACATTAAGGAGCATTAACAATGATTATAATCATGAAAGATTCCGCTACGGCACTTCAGATTGAAGCGGTTGAAAACAGACTTGCCGAATTCGGATTCAAAACACACCCTATTATTGGTGAAAAGAAAACAGTAATTGGTGCTATAGGAGACAAGAGACTTTTAAGCATGAATGAGGTTCTCCTCATGCCCGGTGTAGAAAATGTAGTACCTATAATGAAGCCATATAAACTTGCTTCAAAGGAATTACAGAAAGAACAAAGTATCATAGATGTAGGCCACGGAGTAACAGTCGGCGGTAATAAGCTTGCTGTATTTGCTGGTCCATGTGCGATAGAAAGTCAGGAACAGTTCACAGAAGTATCACGTGCGGTTAAAGCAAG
>USPO01000141.1 GCA_900556575.1 uncultured Eubacteriales bacterium | reverse complement strand
ATAACCCATAAGCTGTTCTATGGATGTACAGTCTTTTATCTTCCTTGAAACAATCTTTATTTGCTCGACTATATTATCTACCTCTCCACTGTCTGCCCTCGGTTTATATCTTTTCAGTACAACACGCTGATTATTTACCTTTGCCCTTATAATCCTTTTTGACAGCTCCAAGCTGAATTCTGTTTCTCCGCTCAGCTTGAATTGTTTTCTCTGACGAATTATATTGCAATTTTCATTTGGCATTATCCTGCCAAAATAGCTTCCGCTTCTTGAATATAATGTTACAGGAATTTTATTTTTCATAAACATCTGCATTGCCGGAACACTAATGTTAATGTTTCCAAACAACGAAACATATTCTATTGTTTCTATCGGTATCATTCTTTTCATACCGTCCGGCAATACAATTACGCATCTTCCTCCGTCAGCTTCTACATGTGAACCCTGCTCATTAATGTAAATATAACTCATAATCTTATCCTACCAATTCAATTCGGCATTGTCCCATATTATACAGTTCTCCATCATCTACCGTACACTTTTGCATATGCGGTGATATATCTCTATCATTTCTATGACCATGTTTTGGATTTGTGGTTTTCACCATAAAATCTCTCACAAAATTAACTGAACTATATCTCTCATTCATATTAAACAGTGCATATGACACAGTCTTTGAAAAATATCCTGCACCGCCGCCAATGAATATTTCACCGTCTTCTTTCTCTCTGTCCTCAAATGAGCATGTAACAATATTATAGTAATCCTTTGAATAAATATTGATTTGCTTAATTATATCCTCAATTCGGCATGGGAAAATTCTGCTGTCTATTGTTAAATCAAACTCTATATCGACACCCGGTTTTATACATTCTCTAAAGATATTAGGTGTCTTTTCATCACCGTTTGTATTTATATCTATCTTTTCACATAAAACCAAATCATCCCGACTTACCGGAATACTGTCACCGACTATAAGCCCGCGCATTATGCTCCATTCATCGTCATCCTTCTTTTTGGTAAACATTAATTTTTCAAGACTATCGGAAACAGCACCAACTTTTTTCTTTATTGACCTTGAATCCGATTGCTTTGCTCTTACCTCTGCTTCCTTTCTTAATTTACCTATAACAGTTGTGCCATAATTTTTTTTGACACTATTCCACATCAGAACCGTTCTCAACAGACCCTTAATACTGCTTCCCGGAATATAAGGCTCGTTATATGCGTTCTTTATAAACAGCTGTATTCCTTTCAAAGATTTTTTTTCTTCGATATTTCTTACTCCGTTTAATACATAGGCTGTAACATCATCATAATTTTTTATATTATTTTTGTCAAGCCAACTTGCAAGAGTTTCTGTAAATCTTGAATTTCTCTGACCATTGCCGTTCAGTACAAATTTCATATATGAGTCCGTAAGATTTCTTTTGTTTATAAGTTCAAACAGCTTAGGCAGGTCAAGTATATATATTTTATTATTCTTGAAAATATATTCTTTCTTCGTGATTGTTTCACCCGAACCGATAAATACGGGTGCCAATGTATGCAGACGCATTTTATAATGCTTTAAATAGCTATTCATTTTATCACCTCTTTCTTTATCCTACTACAGCATAGCACATTTTTCCTTTAAATGCTATTCCGTATTTTATTATATTTCTGTATCTGCGTTTTTTTGCCTCCGTTTCATATCCTCGTTCATTTATCTGCTCTAATGCTCTCTTTGCTGCTTCATCTATTTCTTCACTTTTCTTGCAAACTTTAAATTCAAGGATTATTGCATTTATAAATTTATCCTGCTGATACAGTATCAGGTCATATCTTCCGTTTCCGCTCTCTCGGTTTGATTCCACTTCGTAATAGATGTTTCCTGACAGCAGTCCAGATATTAGTCCATGATAAAACTGTTCTGTACTGTCATAATAGCTTATTGATTTACTCAGCAAATCAGTTATCTGATTTGCAAAGCCATCTGCATCCTTGCTTAATAATGACTTGTACAGCTCATTTTTATCGACTTCTCTTTTATACTGTCTGAAATATTCTATTATTATCTCTTTATAGCAGCTTTTTATTTCAAGATTTGGTATTACAAAAGAATACACAGATGGTTCTCCTACCGCTTCTCCGGTACTTACTACTTTATCTATTTTTAAATAGCCTGTGAAAAACAAAAAACTCCATATGTTTTCATTTGTATTAAGCAAGTCTTCGTAGGTTACCGTTTCTCTTATTTCCGTTTCTACACTTCCTCCGTGTATCAGTCTTTCTATTATATTCTTTGTCTCATCATTCGATTGACCTATAAGCGTTCTTATTATACTGTTTGAACTTGTATTTGCCCACCATGCTTTTGCAAAATCATCATTATCCACATCCCATGCCTTCACTTGATTCAATACACTCCACGGATTATATACTTCCGCATTTCCAAACAGATAACCATCATACCACTTTTTCATTATATCTTTTTTATCTTCTATTTCATAATAATCCATGAGTTGATCGACTTCTTCCTGTACAAAGCCAAACATTTCCGAATAAGTCTTTGACAAAATCGAATTTACTTCAAGATTATTTAATCCGGTAAATATACTTTCCTTGGATATTCTCAGACAGCCTGTTATTACTGAAAATTCAAGTGCGGGATTTGTTTTTAATGATGACTCAAACAACGCTCGTATAAATCCTGCCATTTCATCATAATATCCGGAAAAATACGCATCCTCCAGCGGTACATCGTATTCATCTATAAGTATTATTGTATTTACTCCGTAATACTGCTTTAAGCATGAACATAATAGTTTTATTGCTCCGCTCCAGTTTGCATCATCATCTAAATCTAATATTTTTCTATATTCTTCTATATATTCATTTGATAAGACTTCATCCCTAAGTATAAATTTATTATTTATATACTGCCTTTGAATTTCATACTTAATCTCCCTTAATGCATCCGCATAATTTCCACGCTTTGCGCATTTCAGTGACAAGGTTATTACCGGATGTGTATTTCTGTACATTGACAGCTTATCATAATATTTTGATATTTTCAAACCATCGAACAAGTATGCATTTTCTTTTTCTGTTATATCAAAAAAGTATCTCAGCATACTGAAATTTAATGTCTTTCCGAATCTTCTCGGCCTTGTTATTAAATTATTCTGTCCTCCTCTGTGCAGCAATTCATATATCAGCATTGACTTATCTACATAATAAAAATGTCCGTCCATCAGCTGTTTAAAATCTTCATATCCTATCGGTATTCTCTTTTTTCCATTATTCAGTATCATTTCACAAGTATAATATAATTATTTTGGAAATTATATTAATTCTCCTTCTTTTTAGATTTGGCTATGCCAAAAGGCATCTGTTTTTGATACAATATATTTACAGCCACTGCGGATTTGTTAATTTTACTCACAGCCTCGACCGGTTTGGGGGTGAGTCACCCCCATTATAATCCAAGCATTATTGGTTTGCCGTATTTATACACCGGATGCTTTCCTCCGAGTGATACATCAAAAATATCTCCCGAAAAACGATTGTTAAATACAGAGCCTGCACCAAACATATAGAAATCTCGTTTTTTCAAAAACGTATCTGCATAGCTTTCCGAGTAAACAAACCCGCTTCTCTTTATAAGCTTATACATTGCACTGTCAACCGCCGCTCCAATTTCGCTGTCCGCCGCCATCGATATTGATAATGACATATATCTGCTGCTGTTTTTGCTGTCAAGCATAGCCTTTATTTCTTTTGGCACAGCCATTTCTTCACATACAAATCTTCCTAAACCTGATGTACGCTTTCCGCCTATTCCCGAATATTGCAGACTGTTAAATATATTAACCAATAGTTCCTTAGCTTCATCATCACTGTTTTCAAATCCGGCTATGATATACAGACCACTGTTTTTACTGAAATGATATACTCCGACAGTATATAATTCATTATCTTCATCAGGCTTTAATGCTGCTTTTTGATATAATTCCGCCTTTCCAAGACTGCTAAAATCATCATTCAACTTAACCGGCTCTGCATTTCCCTTTAAATACGTATCAATATAGTTAATCGGAATATACAATAGCTTTTTAAATTCCTTCTTTAATGCCGAGCTGTCATCTGTCCTTTCTATTCTTACCATCGGCTTTGGTACATACAGTGTATCTTCTATATACGGCAGTGCATCGGATATTCTTACACGGTCATTTTTAGCCATATCAACAAAACTGTTAAGCTTATCCTCGCCGCCGATATTTAGAGCCTCAATGCACATAGCCGAAAATACAGTATCTGCATATATCGTGCTGCAAGCATCAGAAACGGCATCTTTGCCAATGTGAATTCCGTTCGGAAACGTCATTTTAAATATTAAATATTCCATAATGTACATTCCTTCCGTAGATTATATATTTTTTCCGATAAACTCTTGACATTTATTGATTAAAGTTTCATCAATATCTCCTATCACTGCCTTTACATTAGGATTGCTAAATTTAACCTTTCCATATCCTCTTGTTCCGCTTCCTCCGATATAATCGTATTCAAGAAGCTTTAAGCCTATACCGAGTGCCTTGAAATCCTCTGCTACTTCATCATCATTATTCAAGTTATATATAATCGATACATTGAATTTACAGCCGGGGATTACTCTTTCAATCTGTCTCGGATTTGCAACCGCCGTTAATCTGTTAATTGTATTTTCAAATTTAACTTCGGTCGGACGTGATACTCTGCTCTTTATTTCATCATAGTTGCTTAAAACACTGTCCGAAAACTGAAGTCTTGCATTTCTGTAGCTTTTATTTTCGTCCTGTGATGAGCCGAACAGTCTTTTTACTATATCAGGGTCATTCTTTACCGAAACAGGCATATAGTTGTCGCTAAATTGTCTTGACATCAAGGTTCTGAGCTTTCCCTTTAATGATGAACCCGGTATCATCGGCAAACGGCTGATTGCATCTCTTACTACCGGTGAATCAATTGCGCCGATTGCCGCAAATTCTGTTGTTCCTCCTATATGCATTCCGGTTACTACTTCTAATTCTAATGTAATTTCAAGCTTCTTTATCATATTAATCCTCTCCTCCATAATACTTATGATATGCTACAAGCGCTTCCATATATCTTT
>USPO01000140.1 GCA_900556575.1 uncultured Eubacteriales bacterium | reverse complement strand
ACAAAAGCAACAGCAAAACCCAATTAATGGTTTTGCTGTTGCTTTTTATACTATTCTATTCTCATTTTCTCCGTCTATAAATGATCGGATATTATTTCTCACAATTTCAAGGCACCTTATCCTTGCCTCATATGCACCCCATGACATATGAGGTGTAAATATCACATTATCCATGCCGTACAGTCTATGATAAGGACTGTTTCTTTCTATCGGTTCATTGCTATATACATCTATGCCAATTCCGCCGATACTTCCGCTTATAACTGCATCTGCAACAGCCTCTTCATCAACTACTGCACCACGCGCAACATTTATAAGAATTGCACTGTCCTTCATAAGCTTAAGTCTGTCTGCATTAATCAAGTTTCTTGTTTCAGCGCTAAGCGGTACATGAAGTGAAATTATATCACATTCACTGCACAGACTGTCAATATCAATTGATTTATAACCATAGCTATCACTTCTCGTATATGTAACTACTTCTGCGCCAAGTATCTTTGCTATTTCAGCTATTTTTCTTCCTATTGAGCCCATGCCTACTATTCCCCATTTCATGGAACTAATTTCATGATATACCGGCAAAAGATAATTTGGACTGCCGCTTGCGGCATAGCTTCCGCTGTTTACATATCTCGTATATGAGCGCAGACCGCAGACAAGTGATAATGCCATTGCAACCGTGACCTGTGCAACTGAATCTGTACTGTAATTTCTGACATTGCATACAGCAATTCCGTTATTACGGCAATAATCCAAATCAACATTATCATAGCCTGTCGCACATACGCATATAAGCTTTAAATTCTTTGCCGACTTCAAAGCCTCTGCTCTAAGCGCACATTTATTCATTACAACAATATCCGCATCAACTATCCTATCAGATACCTTATCCTGAGCCGTATTTTCATAAAGCGTAACCATTCCGAAATCTTCATACATTGACTTAATTTTTCTTGAGCTGATGTCTCCGCCCATTGTAACCGTATCAAGAAATACTATATTCATACTGTTCCGCCTTTCAATTATTTTGTTTCCGTCATTTCCGTTAGAGTTGACCATAATTCAGGATATGATTTTTTAAGGTTAATCGGTTTAAATTCCTTATTTACAAATCCGTGGCAGGTATGTCCAGTCGACATAAGTTTCATTTCCGGTAATTTATATACATCATAATCAAAACGACATCTTGCAACACTGAGTTTTGACAATCTGCACTTAATAAGAACCTCATCTTCATATGTTAAACCGTAAATGTATTTGCAGCCCGTTTCAGTCAGCGGGAGCAGTACTCCCATTTTTTCCATTTCAGAATAACTCATTCCGCTTTTCTTTATAAATTCTGTTCTTGCCACTTCAAACCACGGATAATATCTTGAATGATGCACGATACCCATCATATCCGTTTCGGCATACCTTACTGTTAATCTTGTTTCTGTTTCCATAGCTAAACACTCCAGTTATAATTTAAAAAATCGGGGCAACAGCAAGAAATCGCTCCCTTGCCATGCCCCTTATATATTATTTATTCATCCGATAAATTTTCTGAACCTGAATATACCAAACCATGCTTTGCATCCATAGTAATAGTTGTTCCGCTTCTTAATATGCCAACTGCTCCGCATGCATTTATAATAACAGGTATATCCAGTGCCATTGCAAGAATTCTTGCATTTCTTGCTTCACCCGGCTCCTCTGTTATAATTCCCGATGCATTTTTCAAAGTTGGAATCATATCTGCCGTTACATTATCTGTTACCACAATATCTCCGGACTTAAACTTCTTTGAAAGTTCCGCAGCACTCTTTGCTATACATACATTTGCGGTTGCATTATGCGTTGAAATACCCTTTCCGCTTACAAGAATATGTCCCACAAGATGAACCTTCATTATATTGGTCGTTCCGGCAACTCCTATAGGCGCTCCGCCTGTGATAACAACAAGGTCACCGTCCTTTACAATTCCGGTAGCCTGAGCACATTCAACCGCATGGTCAAACAGTTCATCGGTATTACCTCTTACCTCACTCATAATCGGATATACACCCCATGAAAGATTCAAGCGTCTTCTTGCGCTTGCCGACAATGTCGGTGCAATAATCGGGCAAACCGGTCTAAATCTTGAAATCTGTCTTGCCGTTCCGCCTGAATAAGTCAATGCAATAATTGCTGCTGCACCAAGGTCATGTGCTGTTGTACAGGTAGCGTGAGAAATAGCATTAGAAACATCCATTCTTGTTTCAAATCTCCATCTTTCAAGACGCTGAACATAGTCAATATCCTTTTCTGTACGCTCTGCAATCTGAGCCATAGTCTTAACAGCCTCAATAGGATAGCTTCCCATTGCTGTTTCACCCGAAAGCATGATGGCACTTGTTCCATCATAAATAGCATTTGCAACATCTGTTGTTTCCGCTCTTGTCGGTCTTGGATTTCTAATCATTGAATCAAGCATTTGAGTTGCCGTTATAACAACCTTTCCTGCTCTATACGTCTTTTTTATGAGCTGCTTCTGAATAACAGGGAGATCCTCCATGTCAATCTCAACACCCATGTCACCTCTTGCTACCATTATACCATAAGCTGCTTCAATGATTTCATCTATATTTTCCACACCTTCGGCATTTTCTATCTTTGCGATAATTCCGATGTGTGCCGCATTATTTTTTTCCAAAAGCTGCTTTACTTGAAGAACATCAGCTGCACTTCTGCAAAATGACGCTGCTATAAAGTCGAAATCCTGCTCAATTCCGAAAAGAATATCCTGTCTGTCTTTTTCGCTCATATACGGCATTGACAGTGATACGTTCGGCACATTTACACCCTTACGGTTCGAAATGTCTCCGCCGTTCTGAACTTCACAGACTATCTTTTTACTGTCTACCGAAATAACCTTTAGTTCAATAAGACCATCATCAATAAGAATTTTTGAACCGGTTGACACATCCTTAGGGAGATCCTTATATGTTATTGAAACCTTTGTTTCATCACCCTCTACATCATTTGTGCAAAGTGTAAATCTTTGTCCCTTCTTTAATGTTACCTTACCGTCCTTAAATTCTTTAATTCTTATTTCCGGACCCTTTGTATCAAGTAATATAGCTATCGGAAGGTTTAATTCTTCTCTTACCTTCTTTATCCTTGCCACAGTTTCCGCTGCCGCCTCGTGAGTTCCGTGCGAAAAATTAATTCTCGCAACATCCATTCCGCCAAGCATAAGCTGCTTTAACATTTCCTCGTTGTCGGTAGACGGACCTATTGTACAGATTATTTTCGTTTTACGCATACTACTCTCCTTAATTCTTCCGTTTTACTGCGGTGTACTTATCAAACTACAAGCTTTTTTGAAAGCTCCCAAAGATCTTCCGGAAGCGTCTTTTCCATCTTTAAACCTTCTTCAATATCTACATCAACGATATGTGAATTCTGCATACATACAATTCTGTTCTGCTTTCCTTCAAGGAGAAGTTCAACAGCTCTGCCTCCCATTTGTGATGCAATAACTCTGTCTCTTACTGTCGGGCTTCCGCCTCTTTGTACATGACCAAGGATTGTTGCTCTTGATTCAATACCGGTCTTTTCCTCAATTTCCTTTGCCATTTCAATAACTCCGCCGATACCTTCGGCAACAATTACGATTGAGTGCTTCTTTCCTCTCTGCTTTGACTCTAATATAGGACGAAGTACATCCTGGTCAAAATCCCAAGGCTTTTCAGGTACAAGTACAACCTCAGCACCACAAGCAATACCAGCCTCTAATGCAATATATCCGGCTGCTCTTCCCATTACCTCAATAATCGAACATCTTTCATGTGACTGAGCCGTATCTCTAATCTTATCGACAGCATCCTTAACAGTGTTAAGACATGTGTCATATCCTACTGTATACTCTGAACAGCTTATATCATTATCAATTGTACCCGGCATAGCAATTGTAGGCAAGCCTGCCTCACAAAGGTCTCTTGCACCTCTGAATGAACCGTCACCGCCTATTACAACAAGACCGTCAAGCCCAAATACTCTTGCAATATTTACTGCCTTATATACACCTGACTTTTCCTTAAACTCAAGACATCTTGCAGTCTGCAAAATAGTACCGCCTCTCTGAAGTGTTTCACTTACAGAACGGGCTGTCATTTCTTCCATTTCACCGTTAATAAGGCCAACATAGCCTCTTCTTACTCCCATAACCTTAATGCCATGATATGTTCCTACTCTTACAACCGCACGAATAGCAGCATTCATACCCGGTGCATCACCGCCGCTTGTAAGCACGCCAATTGTTCTGATATTTCTTTCCATGTTACTTTTCCTCCCAAGTACACAACCATAAAACGTTGTTTATTTATAGAAATATGCGGATTATTCCTCAATTCCGGACATTGTCTTTCCGAATGCTGAAGTAATCTCCGCCTTTCCCTTAATTTTTATTGCTGATGTTATTTCTGTGAACTGTGCAATATAAACTTCTCCCGCATCAAGCTTTTCTGTATGATGAAAGCGAGTATCACGTCCTCTTGTGAGTCCTATGATATTTACACCGTTCTCCAGTGCTTTTATTATTACATAACTGCCGTTGCAGCTTTCTGTATAATCTTCGGACATAATTGCCTCCTCCGGTGAGCTGAACTCACCCAATTATCAAGGCTGTGTGCAAATATTCAGTCTTACAAATATTTAATGTATCATTTAATTCAAAGACAAGAAAAATACACTTTCCCCTCAATATTCCTACTTAATAATATTTTAATACATTTTCTCAAAAATTTCAATAGTTAAATGCTAAATTTTTAACAATTCTGTGTTGAAATTTTAGCTGTCTTTAATATATTTTTTGTGTATTTTTACACATTCGCACCAATTCATATTGAATAGTACCCAATATATAACTCTTTGATTTGCAATTCAAAATATAACATCTCTAACCTTTCAGCTTTACATTTTCTTCACCAAAAGTGTATTGCAAATCTCTTATCGCACCCGCTGTTCCGTTAAAATAAAGTCTCCTCGGAGCTGCCATCTGTTTCTTTTCCTGTTCAAAATACAGTCTTACAGGAATATCTCCGCTGTATGGAACTATTTCCTCTGAAAGTTTATCAAGCATAGATTTATCATAATTTTTAAATCTTATATAAAGTATTTT
>USPO01000139.1 GCA_900556575.1 uncultured Eubacteriales bacterium | reverse complement strand
ATGCGGGCTCGGAAGAGTGGGAAATTTGAAAAAATCTATGACATTGAGGGAACTTGCAGAATATACAAAAGATAAATTAAAGATTAAAGGAATACGAGCTGCCGGAAATGAAAATAGGGTTATAAGAAGAATTGCTGTCGCAGGAGGAAGCTGCAGCGAGGTTATACCGCTTGCGATTTCCAAGGGAGCAGAAGCAATTATTACAGGTGATATGAAGTACCATGAAACAATTAATGCGGTAAATGACGGAATTTGTGTATTGGATGCCGGTCATTACGGCACAGAACATCATGTAATTGATATATTTGACAAATTGCTAAGAACGCTTGGAATTGAAATGCTCCATTCAGAAAATCCTGATGTATTCATGTTTATGTAGTAAATTTCAACAAAAATTAAAAATTACATTTTATCTGTATAACTGTTAGATAGTGTCTAAAAAAGTATGATATTTAATCACAAAAGAGGATATTTAATCATATTTCTTTAGACACTTAATCACACTTATTGAATTATAATTAAAAAAATCTTGCTTTTTAGTTGTGTATGTGATATAATATATAATTAAGAGAGTATTAATTATCTCAATAATTGCATTTATATATTGTTTATCCACATTTTAAAATAAAATCACTAAAAATAGAAATAATCGATATACAGAGGGGATTTTGTGCCCAAATTCAATTTTTTTGATGACAAATCAGATACAAATAATAATGCAGGAATTTTTATTTTATGCCATAATGGCTTATATTATTTTTTGGAGGTACCTTTATGGAGGACGGAATATTACTTAATAGGAAGACGAGAGAGGAGTTAAAGCAAATTGCTCAGGGATTAGGAGTGCCGAAAGCATATGCTTTGAAAAAAGACGATCTCATAACAGCAATAGAAACTAAAAGAAAAGAAATCGAAGAAGAGGAAGCACAAAGACAGCAGTCAATTATGAAAAAGAAAAAGGAGCGTCCGGCAGATGTGGTAGAGGTTGAGGGCGTCCTTGATGTTATGAATGATGGATTTGGATTTTTGAGAGTTACAGGCTTGACGCCGTCACCATCTGATATTTATGTTGCACCTATTCAGATTAAAAGATTTGGATTAAAAACCGGAGATAAAATTTCCGGAGACAGCCGCCCGTCACAGGAAGAGGGCAAATATTCACCGCTTCTATATGTAAAAAAGATAAATGATGAGCCGCTTGAAGTTGCACTTAGAAGAAAACCATTTGAACGTTTAATACCGATATACCCGAAGGAGAGATTATCTTTAGAAGGCGGAAGCAGTGTTGCGGCAAGAATGATAGATTTAATTGCACCGATAGGTAAGGGTCAGAGAGGGCTTATAGTAGCACCGCCTAAGGCTGGTAAAACAACTATTTTAAAGAGCATAGCACAGGCCATTACACGAAATAATCCGGAAGTAAAGCTTGTTGTTTTACTTATAGATGAAAGACCGGAGGAAGTAACTGATATTAGAAGAAGTATTAATGCACCGGTATATGCATCCACCTTTGATCAAACACCGGAAAGTCATTGTAAAATTTCAGAAATGGTTCTTGAAAGAGCAAGAAGACTTGTAGAGCAGAAGAATGATGTTGTAATTTTATTGGATTCAATAACAAGATTAACAAGAGCGTATAATTTAACAGTACCACCGACGGGAAGAACTCTTTCGGGAGGACTTGATCCGGATGCACTTCATGCACCTAAGAAATTTTTCGGTGCAGCAAGAAATATTGAGGAAGGCGGCAGCTTAACAATACTTGCAACTGCGCTTGTAGAGACAGGTAGCCGAATGGATGAGGTAGTCTTTGAAGAATTCAAGGGTACCGGTAACATGGAATTGAAGCTTGACAGAGGCCTTCAGGAAAAACGAATTTTCCCGGCGATAGATATTTTGAAGTCAAGCACAAGAAGAGAAGAGGACTTGCTTTCGAAGGAAGAACTTATTGCATCAAGACTTCTTCGCAGAGAGTGTGAAAGAGTTGGAAATGCGGAGGTTATTGCAAAAATTATCAATTATATCAAGCATATTGAAACAAACCAGGAGCTTGTAAAGCATATAACAGACAGCTATGCAAAGAACCGCTAAAAAAAAGAGGAAAAATATAGATCACTCTTCTGAGAAAGCTGAAGAAAATTCGTTATTTATAAGACTTGTATGTATTGCAGCTGCAATTGTGCTGATTTGCGGTATTATAACAATAGGTGCAATGAATCTTCTATGCACAGATGAACTGTATACAACGTACAATACAGCCTTTTCGGTAGTTACGGCTGTTACCGGTGCGGTAGTTCTTGCGGCAGCAATACTTGTATCTATAACTGTATATGGAGTTTCAAGGCATAATAAGGCTTATATTACAATTTTCGTATTGGCTTTTTGTTTTAGGATATTGTCAGCTTTATTTTGGAAAATAGAGCCTGATTCTGATTTTAAGATAACGTATGAACTTGGAAAGCTGATTGCACATACTCCGCTTACTGAATGGGGTAAAACACTGGATAATTACGGAACAAATTATAATTCAACTTGGGCGGTACATATGCCGTTTGTTGTATATCAGAGCTTTCTGCTCAGGCTATGGAATGATGCGAGTGTTTTGAGGATAACAAATGCATTATTTTCGTTTGGAAGCTGTCTGCTCATTTCAGAAACAGCTGGAGTAATTGGCGGTCAAAAGGCAAAACGAATAGCACTTACATTTACGGCATTTAACCCAACAATAATTTTCTTTATTCCTGTATTGACAAACCAGCATATATCTCAATTTTTTCTTATGCTTGGTGTGTGGTCTTTTATGTCAGAAAGGATAAGCAATATCCACATTAGAGCGTGGATAGCCGGTTTGTGTTTTGGTATAAGTCAATTGATGCGTCCGGATATAACCTTGATAATAGCGGCAATAGTAGTATATTTAATATTCAGCTGTATAAGAAACGGCAATGCTGCATATAAGATAACGGTTTTTGCAGCGTTTATATGTGTCTTTCTTGCGGTCATAGCAGCAATGAATACATTTCTCGTATCTTCGCATGTAATACATGGTAATATATATTTGGGGAATTTGAACTACAAAATTATGGTGGGATTAAATCCCGATACAAACGGTTCATGGAGTGCATCAGATTCCGGATTGGAAGGAAACGTTGAGGCAATAAATACTATGATCAAGGCAAGGCTTACTGTAAATCCTTTAAAGTTAATTCCTCGGCTATTCGGAAAAGCTGTGTATCAGCTGGGTTCATATGTGTACACATGGTCATTTAGGTCGGAGAGTGAATGGATTTCGCAGGTTATAATGCGAAGAGGAGGTACAGCATTAATGCTTATAGTATCTGCCCTTGCTGCATGGAATATGCTGTTTAAAAGACAGCATAAATTGATTATTATGTATATGGTTATAGCTGTTTTTGCAGCTGTATATGCAGTTATAGAGGTACAGAGCCGATACAATTTTATAGTAATACCAATACTTATAATAATAGCATCGGCGAATTTTACTGAAAGGAATAAAATAAATGGCTGATTTTAGAAAAATGAGAAGAGCAAGACAGGAAATGACAAAAGAAGAATGTCTTGAAATACTTGAAAGATGCTCAGAGGGTGTATTATCTCTCTTAGGAGATGATAATTATCCTTATGGAGTGCCGATGAATTATTTTTATGAAAATGGAAAGATATATTTTCACTGTGCAAAGACAGGTCATAAGATAGATGCGATAAAAAAGCATGACAAGGTTTCATTCTGTGTAATAGACAAACATGAGGTTTTGCCGGAAATATATGCAACACGTTTTACAAGTGTAATAGTGTTCGGACGTGCAAGATTGATGGATGACCCTAAAGAAATGTATGAGGTTGTTCAAAGGCTGGCACTGAAATTCTGTCCCGGAGACGAAGACGGTGTAAGAAAAGAAACAGACCGTGAATTTTCTGCACTTGCTATGATTGAAGTAACAATTGAGCATATGACGGGAAAAAAGGCAAAGAATATTCTTGAAGGATATGGACTGTAATATAATAAGACTGATATGACCAAATAAAAATAAGCTGTAACAAAGCTAAAATACATTTGTTACAGCTTATTTTTTATACATTAAACTGTCTTAAATTGTTTGAATATCTTATTTTTTACTATAAAATATGCCGCAAATATGGCGGAGGCGGTAATTATCCAGCTTACAGGATATACAGCCATCAGATTTTCGAAAGTATGTATGTGATTAAATATTGTATATACCCATAATAATCTTACACCGCATATTCCAACAATTGCAATTGCTGCGGGAACAAGTGAATAACCTAAACCGCGCATACATCCGGATAATATCTCAAGAGCCGTATTGAAAATATCAAATGGTAAAATTATCTTCATTCTTATAAGTGCAAGTTCAAGGACCTGATTATCAGAGGTATATAGGCTTACACATTCTCTTGAAAAAGCAAGGAATGATATTATCATTATACCTACACATATAATTGAGAGTCCGAGACAAAGCCACATAATTTTTGAACAGCGCTGCAACTTTCCGGCTCCGTAATTTTGACCGGTAAAGGTAGTTGCAGCTTGGCTGAATGCGTTCAACATATAGTATACAAATACCTCGAAATTGAGAGCTGCCGCAGAAGCGGCTACAACCTGTGAACCGAGGCTGTTTATTGAAGATTGTATGCATACATTTGATGCTGAAAAAACCATTCCCTGCAATCCGGCAGGAATACCGATTTGAGCTATTTCCTTTAAAATTTTAAAGTCAACTTTAAGCTTTTTAAATGATAAATGTAATGAACCCTTTTCACGAATAAGGCATGCTATAAGAATAGTAGAGCTTATTATCTCAGAAACTGCTGTTGCAATCGCTACTCCGGCAACTCCGAGCTTAAAAATGATTACAAGTATAAGGTTAAGTATTACATTTACAACTCCGGCTATAATAAGAGCAATAAGCGGACGCTTGGTATCACCATGGCTTCTGAGAATTGCTGCTGAAAAGTTATAAAGCATTTGGAATGGAATACCAAGAAAATATATTCTCAGATATAGAGCGGATAAGTCAATTATATTCTCAGGTGCGGACATAAGCCTAAGTATTGGGCGTGTTATTGATATTCCCAATATGGTTACAAACAAGCCGCTTATAAAGGCTATTACAATTGATGTATGTACAGCTCTGCTTATTTTATTAACATTTCCGGCACC
>USPO01000138.1 GCA_900556575.1 uncultured Eubacteriales bacterium | reverse complement strand
GATATGGAGGCGGTTATTGGAGAGCAGGCAATGGTTCAAACTACTGGGCAGACTCAAATATGCGTGACTGGCTCAACTCCGAGAGCGGCAGCGTAGCGTGGTCATGCGGAAATCCGCCGGATAAAGACCATCTTTGGAGTGGACATAACACATATGATAAAGAAGCAGGCTTTTTAACAAACTTTACGCAGAGCGAAAGAAATGCAATGCTCACCGTAACACAAAAATCTCTCCTTGACGGTTATGAACATGATTCATCAAATATAAATGAAAATTATCACAGATATAATAATAGTATAAATAATGTAGTACAAAACTATGATACGGCATACAGCGAGTCTGTAACGGATAAAATGTTTCTCCTTGATGTAAAACAAGTAAATAATGTATATAATAATTTAGGTGATTACTATACGGCATATCCTACACAGGAATGCGTAGATAATTCAGAATATAAAGATTCAAGTTTAAATACTGACAATAAATGGCATTATTGGCTGCGTTCGCCTGGTTGCAACAACTATTATAGTAGCTGTGTCCGCGTCGTTTCCGCCGGCGGCAATGTCAGCAATTATCATGCTCTCCACGACGATATCGGCGTTCGTCCCGCTTTCTATCTCAATCTGACATCTTCTTCCACGAGAGGCGGAGCGGGTACCGAATATGACCCATATACGATTGACGGCGGCAGCGGGGGTGCGGCGGCTGCTACAGCGACACCGACTGCGGAACCAACGGCGACTCCGACAGCAGCACCAACGGCAACTCCTTATGTATTTGAGGTAGAAAGGTATCGTGCCGATTATATACTTGACAAATCAAGTTCAAATATACTTTCGGACATGGAAAACAGAATATTTAAACTGACTTGCGGAAAAGAAATTTATGAAAACGGTAAAGAAAAGAAAGTAGGAGTTTTGACAGACTTTTGGAGAGGGATGAACGATCTGTTTAATGCAGCAGATGATGTATCGAGCCTTGGTGATGTTGCTTTTGAAGAAAAGGATATATACGAGGCTGTTATTTGGGATATATTTGAGTCAAGCATTAATTTTCAGTCAATGAGCAAAATTGATGCGACAATATCCGATAACGGTAAAAATGTATATGATTATGTAACAAAACAAATGAAGGACATATACGGAATTACCGTTTCTGACAAAAATATGTATCAATCTCTTCCGAAAGAGCAAAAAGAACAATGGCTGAACCTTGTTTCGGATTCATTTACACAAGAATATCCGGGATTAAGTAAATCAATAGATTTCTCGGATAAAGTAGATTTATTCCTTGATGCTGCAAAAGATCTCGAAGATGTTATAAACAGATGCTCCGCATATTGTGCGTTAATATCAATGAATGATTCTATGAAACAAGTTTTAAAAGAAATGTATCAGAAGTGCCCTGCCGATGAGACAGGAATGAAGATGGCATTGCTGAATTGTGTGTCTGTTATGAACTCAAATGAAAAGAATCTTACAAGCGAGGTCATGCTTACGATTGCAGGTACTGCCGGCAAGCGTTTTGCACAAGTTGGAGTTTCAAAGATTTGGGATGGTGTTAAGGCGGAAGTAGCAGCTGCTCACCCGGCTGTTATCTTGTATATGGTAGCATTTAAGTCGGGAACATTCATCAGTAATTCGTTATTTAACACCGATGCAACAGCAGAAGCTTATCATAAGCTTGAGGCAGTTGTGAAAACAGAAGATGTTGCAAATCAGGCATATTATAAATTAAAAAAGAAATATCAATCGGATATGACAGAGGCAAATGCCGCTAATTATAACAGTGCAATTGATGTAATGTTTAATGCAAAAGAGGTTGATTGTGACGCTGCAATAGAATATGTGGAGTCAATATCCGATGCTGCAGTAAGTGCTTTGTTTGGAGTTGCAAAAAAGGCGGAAGAAAAAAAGAAATCAATAATTGAAGTGCAAAACAGTACATTTGATACTCATGAATCAATTCTCACCGGTTGGATATATTCGCTTGAAAATGATAATCCGATAGAATACAGAAACTATGAGAAAATGTTTACCGAATCAGAAAAACGTATAAACAAGCGTTATCATATAGCATGCCCGGTAGACGTGTATATATATGACAAAAACGGTAACGAGGTTGGTTCGGTTGTAAATAACAAAGCTGCTGTAGATGATGATGCAAACATAATTGTTACGTCATATAATGATGAAAAAATTGTTTATCTTGATGATGAACAATATAGTCTGGAATACAGAGCAACAGGCAGTGGAACTATGGATATAACAATTGATGAATATAACAAAAATGGAAAAGTTGAAAGAACAGTAGGATATAATGATTTATCAATCAGCAGCGGAACAGTTTATGAATCAGAGAATAGCAATGATTGTGAAGTAACTCTTAACGGCAGCAAGGTTGATTCTGATTATGATACTGCGGAGAATCCGGAACAGGCTGTGAAAAAACAGGTTGAAACAGATTTTGATATAAAATCAGAGAATGTGCCGGAAATATCAGAAACAGAAACATCGTTTAATTCACAGGTTTCTTCATGGGCAAAGGAAGAAGTTGAGGAGGCCTATGCCGAAGATATTGTACCCGATGTTCTTGTCGGTGAAGATTTAACAAAGCCGGTAAATCGTGCGGAATTTGCAGCAATTGCTGTTAATCTGTACGAAAATCTTTCCGATGATACAGCAAAAGCGGGTGAAAATCCGTTTAATGATATAGAATCAAACAGCTGCAAAAACGATATTCTAAAAGCATACAATCTGAACATTACAAACGGTATGACAGATAACACGTTTGAGCCGGGCTCGCTTATAACCCGTGAACAGGTTGCGACAATGCTTACAAGAGCATACAAAAAGTCAGAATGGCAGGAGTGGAATTTGGATAACGACAGTCAGTATGCACTGAATTCAATGGGAGTTAAGAAATTCAGTGATGATGGGGATATATCCGATTGGGCGAAGGAGTCGGTATATTTCATGGCAAAATGGGATATAATCAACGGAATGGATGACGGAACCTTTGCTCCGAAGGCAAATTCAACATTGGGTGAAAGCTACGGATATGCTACAAGAGAGCAGGCGGTAGTAATCGCTCTTAGAAGTGCAAAGCACCTTTAATTAATAATGGTTTACGGCTGCTGCAAAGCATTTTTTGCAGCAGCCGAACCCTAATAATTTGTATAAAATGCACAATGCCAAACCATTGACAAAAACAAGCTGCTGTGATATAATTATTTATAGTCTTGCAAATATACTGTAAGACTATAATTTCAACTCTAAGAAAAAAGAATATATTATCTTTTTTCTTAGTTACGTAAAGGATAGATATTTATGAAGGAACAGCGAACAGCCGGAACAAAGGAATTTGTATTTTCCATGCTGTGGGCAGTAGTTTTATTGTTCATAGGCCGCGGAATTGTTAATTCTCTTCCCTCTTATAAATTTATCGGAACAGTTATTACTATTATATTCTTCTGTATACTCGGTTTCTTTGTTCTTACCCGATACAGCTCCATGTTTACCTATGAAGATACAGGCTATAGCCTGAGAATTAACAGAGGTATCGGAAAGCGAAACAAGGAAATTGAATTCAGATATGAGGATATTATCTATATGAACAAGAAAAAGCCGACCGAACTTCCCAAGCCTCGCTATAATATGCGTGCAAGTGTTTTTTCAAAGAAAAACTGTACCTACATTATCTTCGGCTATAAGGGTAATGAACAGTCGCTTATATTCGAGCCTTCCGATAAATTCATAAGCAATGTAAAAAAATCAATCAAAAATCATAAGAAGGAAATTAAAAAATGACTGAAATTATAGGTGTAAGATTTAAACCGGTCGGAAAAACATATTATTTTGATCCGCTGGATTACGATATAAAAAAAGGTGACCATGTTATCGTGGAAACAAGCAGAGGCATTGAATACGGCACTGTTGTTATTGGCAGAAAGCCCCTTAGCGAGAGTGAGCTTAATAAGCCTTTAAAGGGTGTTTTAAGAATTGCTACGAAAGAAGACGATGCTCTTCTTGCTTCAAATAAGCTTAAAGAAAAAGAAGCATTTGCCGTATGCCATGAAAAAATAGAAAAGCACGGACTTCAAATGAAGCTTGTCGAAGTTGAATGTGCTTTTGACGGCAGTAAAATTTTATTCTATTTTACCGCTGACGGCAGAATTGATTTTAGAGAATTGGTAAAGGATTTAGCATCCGTATTCCGCACAAGAATTGAACTTCGTCAGATCGGAGTGCGTGATGAGTCCAAAACCATAGGCTCAATAGGTGTATGCGGCAGAAGTCTCTGCTGTTCAAAATTTCTTGGTGAATTTGCACCGGTTTCAATTAAAATGGCAAAAGAACAAAGTCTTTCATTAAATCCAACGAAGATATCAGGTGTATGTGGACGTTTAATGTGTTGCTTAAAAAATGAGCAGGAAACATATGAATACTTAAATGCGAATCTTCCAAGTGTAGGTGAAAATGTAAAAACATTTGACGGATTACGAGGAGAAGTATACAGTGTAAATGTTCTTAGACAGAAAGTAAAAGTAATTGTAGAAGTAAATGACGAAAAGGAAATCAGAGAATATAATATTAAAGAATTAAAATTCAAGCCTAAGAAAAAGAAAATCAATTTGGCAGCAGATGAAATAAAGGCGCTAAAAGGGCTTGAAGATAAAGAGGAATCAAAATTAGATGATTAATTTAAAACAGGGAGAACGAATTGATGACCTTAATCGGAATGGATATAAAATAATTCAGAGTAAGGACAAGTTTTGTTTTGGAATGGATGCAGTATTATTGTCAGGATTTGCAGACGCTAAATCAGGGGAAAATGTACTAGACTTAGGAACAGGTACAGGAATAATTCCTATTTTAATGGAAGCAAAGACCAACGGAGAGCATTTTACAGGACTTGAGATTCAGCATGAAAGTGCTGAGATGGCTACAAGAAGTGTAGAAATGAATGAACTGCAGGATAAAATTAATATTGTGACAGGTGATATAAAAGAGGCTTCGGGAATTTTCGGCGGAGCCACTTTTCACGTTATTACTACAAATCCGCCATATATGAATGAAAATCATGGATTGAAAAATCCTGAAATGCCTAAGGCGATTGCAAGACATGAAGTTTTGTGCAATTTGGAAGATGTAATAAGAGAATCGGCAAAGATGTTAAAGCCGAAAGGAAGATTTTATATGGTGC
>USPO01000137.1 GCA_900556575.1 uncultured Eubacteriales bacterium | reverse complement strand
TAAAATAAATGATAAAATTAACTTGACAAAAGTCGTCTGAGCCTTGCAAGGGATGTGTGAGTTGAAATAAACTTAGATGCCGGAACTTGCAATCAAAGATAAGTCGTGTCTCACAAGCGGTGTATGTGTTTGTTGACATTAATATGTTATAATTAAGTGATACCTTATAAGAAATGTGTGAGATGAAGTACATTAGTACCCAAAATTCACATAACGCTGTTTTGTCACATCTCGAAAGAGGTGTGTGAGTTGAAATGACAAATAAAATTAATAATCCGAGTCGCGCCTCGAAAGAGGCGTGTGAGTTGAAATGACAAATAAAATTAATAATCCGAGTCGCGCCTCGAAAGAGACGTGTGAGTTGAAATGACAAATAAAATTAATAATCTGAGTTACGCCTCGAAAGAGGCGTGTGAGTTGAAGTTTATAGGATCGTCCCCTTGTATATTTTTTTATATTTTACCTCGTAAAGAGAGGAATAAGTTTAAATGATGGAAATAATTTAATATTTTATAAAGAGTGAAGAATAATGATAATCATATGTTTTTTTTAGTTAAATTACTGTTTTAATACAAATTACAAATAATACTATTATATGAGTAAAATAAATGTATTTAAAGATATTGTAAATAGTATTTAAATATATAAAAAAGACTTGACAAATAAAAATAATAATGATATAATGTAATCATAAGTAAAAAATATATTATACGAGGATATGGAATAATGACAAATTTAGAGATAAAACAGGTTTTAATTAAAAATAATGTTAATCAGTTATATCATGCAAATACTGTTGAAACATCATTATCGTTTCTTAAAAGTGGTGGTTTACTATCAAGAGGTCTTTGTATTGATATGGGGCTTCCACAGACGCCACAGTATACAGATTATCAAGATAAAAAATATGGAATTTTTTATGATGTATTTTTCGATTCTGTGGAAATACAAAAAATCACAGGAAAAAGCACATATGGGCCTGTGTTGTTTGTATATAAAATTGATGTTCTTGATACATTACCAGAGGGATCCATCAAAATTACAAAAAAAAATCCGGATAAGTGGAAAATTTCTGATATAGATGCAGACAAATATTTTCTTGATATTCGAGAAATTTCTTCTGGTTACAAACCTAGAGATTTTGGACAGCATATCACTCTTAGGGAACAACATAGACCACTTTCTTTTGATTATCTTAAGAAAATAGTAATATCAGATCCTCAAAAAGAGAATAATAGTTTGTTTGATGCGGCTTATCAATCAATTTTAACACAAATTAAAACTATTGGTTTAGAAGTTTCTTTTAAAATAAGAGATTATAGTTTATTTGATTCATTTTGGAAATATTACAATGATTCAAATAAACTAAAGATGCATTTTGATTTAGGAGGGCACAAAATATGATATATGACATAAATTATAAAAATACAATTCTTACCAAAAGAGTTCATAACGAATTGGATGACGATATAAGGGGGCCATTTCAAAGAGATAGAGATAGAATAATGCATTCAAGGGCATTTAGACGTTTAATGCATAAAACTCAAATATTCAATTCCAATCTTGGAGATCATTATCGAAATAGACTTACACATACACTTGAAGTATCTCAGATTGCAAGATCTATAGGAAAAGCTTTGAAATTAAATGATGAATTAATAGAAGCTATTGCTCTTGGACATGATTTAGGGCATACACCGTATGGTCATATAGGTGAACGTACTCTTAATAATATACTTGTAGGAAAATCTATAAAAGAAATAGATAATCAAAAAGATGGTTTTAAACATAATCTTCAGTCTTTGTGCGTTGTTGATAAAATTGAAACTAGATGTTCTGATTATAACGGAATAAACTTAACACTTGCTGTACGTGAGGGAATTATAAAGCATACAAAAATAAAAGAGAATGGAAAGGTGATTCAGCATAGTAATAATGATTATTCTAATATGGATTTGGATAATCCATCGTCGTTTACTTTTGAGGGACAAGTTGTCGCAATGGCTGATGAAATTGCGCAATATACACATGATCTTGAAGATAGTGTGAGAAGTAAAATTATTTCTATTGATGATGTTATTGAATTTGGAATTATAAAAAAAATACTAAAAAAAAGAGGTATTAATGATTATAGAGCAATGTTTCCAATAGATCCTACTTCTCAAATACGAAATATAGTTATACATGATTATATAGATCTTTTGATAAGAGACATTATACAAACATCAAAGCCACTTATTAAAGATTATATCGATAGGTATAAACCTAATTTTATTGAAAAAAGTAATTGTATAAATAAATCTTGTATTAAATTTTCTAAAGAAATAGAGGGACAAGCAAAAGATGTATACGACAAATTAAGAGATAAAGTAATTATGTCAGATATAATAAGTGTAGCAGATTCTAAATCTGAATATGTTATTACGCAATTGTTTAAAGCTTTTTATAAGCATCCTAAGCAATTACCTGATTATATATTAATAAGATATTTTAATGAAATAGGCTCAGATTTTAATAGAATAAATATGAAAGATGAGGAATTACAAAAAGATCCTTATTTTATTAGAGTAATTTGTGACCATATTTCAGGAATGACAGATCAGTTTGCGTCAAGAGAATATAAACGATTATATATACCTGACTAATATTTTTTATTAAAATAGATTATAGATGAAATTTATGATTTTAGGGTTCGTTAATTTAACTGTGCTGGAATTTGAAAAAAATCTATGTTTGAATTAATTACAACTTTTCATAAATCATATATTTTGGGGTTGACCTTTGAACTAAATCGTGGTAGAATATATAAAAACACGAAAGGGAGAAATGAATGAAATTATATTTTGCCCCGATGGAGGGACTTACACAATATACATACAGACAGGTTCATTATAAAATGTTCGGAGGATGCGATGAATATTACGCACCGTTTATATGCCCGATGAGGGAGGAAAAAATATCGCCGAGACATTTAAAAGATATTTTGCCGGAAAATAATGAAGGAATACCGATAAAGGTGCAAATTCTTTCAAATGATGCGGAAGCATTCATGAACTTTGAGAAGAAAATAAAGGTATACGGCTATGATGAAATAAATATAAATGCGGGCTGCCCTTTTCCTATGGTTGTGAAAAAATTCAGAGGTGCTGGACTTTTGAGAGAGCTTGACAGACTCGATAATTTTTTGAAAGAGGTATTTGACAGAAGTGAATTAAAAATATCTGTAAAAACCCGTATAGGATACGAGTCTCCGGATGAGGCGGAAGACATTTTAAGAATATATAATGATTATCCGATTTCCGAGCTTATGGTGCATCCGAGGACAAGAGAGGCATTTTATGAGGGTGTGCCGAATGATGAGGTATTTTCATATATTTATGAAAATTCAAAAAACAGACTGTGCTACAACGGAAATATATTTACGGTTGAAGATTATAACAAAATAACAGAGAAATATCACGATTTAAGCTCCGTTATGATAGGCAGGGGGGCGATTGCAAATCCGGCTATATTCAGAGAAATAAAGGGCGGAAAACGTTTGGAAACAAGGGAGCTTGTAGAGTTTACCGAAGTCTTTGCCGAAGAATATCATAAACTTGTTAGGTCTGAAACCTTCACGCTGCATAAATTGAAAGGTCTTTGGATATATATGCTTTGGAACTTTCCGGAGGAAAAGAAAATTGCAAAAAAGATGAAAAAAGCTAATAAAATAGCGGATTTTATAGCGGCGGCAAAGCTTTTGCCCGAACTAAATTAAAAAATATCAAAATAATTAGTGAAATAATATACGAAATTTGAAAAAAGTCTTGCAAATAATTTCATTTTCGTGTATAATATACCTATAAAAAAATAGATTGCTTTTTATTAAGTATTTCTTATTTTAGGAGGAAAAAATAATGAAGGATTACACACTTTTAAAGGAAAACGATCCGGAAATCTATGCTGCTGTAATGGATGAAACAAACAGACAGCGTAACAAGATTGAACTTATTGCATCGGAGAACTTTGTATCCGAGACAGTAATGGAAGCTAACGGTACAACACTTACAAATAAGTATGCCGAAGGTTATCCGGGCAAGCGTTATTATGGCGGCTGCGAACACGTTGATGTTGTTGAAACGATTGCAATTGAACGTGCAAAAGAGCTTTTTGGAGCTAAATATGCAAATGTTCAGCCTCATTCGGGTGCACAGGCTAATATGGCTGTATTCTTTGCTCTTCTCACACCGGGCGATACAGTACTTTCAATGAGCCTTGCTCACGGCGGACATTTAAGCCATGGTTCACCGGTCAATATGTCGGGTAAGTATTGGAACATTGTTCCTTACGGTGTAACAGAGGATACAAATCTTATTGATTATGATGAGGTAAGGAGAATTGCTTTAGAGTGTAAGCCGAAGCTTATTTTAGCGGGTGCATCGGCATATCCGAGAGTTATTGATTTTGAAAAATTTGCGGCAATTGCAAAAGAGGTCGGAGCGATATTCATGGTAGATATGGCTCATATTGCAGGTCTTGTAGCCGGCGGTGAGCATCCGTCACCGGTTCCGTATGCAGATGTTGTTACAACAACAACTCATAAGACATTAAGAGGTCCGAGAGGCGGTCTTATCCTTACAAACGATGAGGAAATAGCAAAGAAAATCAATAAGGCTATATTCCCGGGAATACAGGGCGGTCCGCTCATGCATACAATTACAGCAAAGGCAGTTTGCTTAGGCGAGGCATTAAAGCCGGAATTTAAGGATTATGCAAAGCAGATCAGAAAGAACGCACAGGCTCTTGCAGGTCAGCTTTTAGAAGAGGGATTCAAGCTTGTTTCGGGCGGTACGGACAATCATCTTATGCTTGTTGACCTTACAGGTATGAAGGTTAATACAGGTAAGGAAGCAGAAAAAATGCTTGATGAAATAGGTATCACAGTAAACAAGAATGCTATTCCGTTTGATACACAGAAGCCGTTTGTTACAAGCGGTTTAAGACTCGGTACAGCTGCTGTTACAACAAGAGGATTTAAGGAAGAGGATCTTGTTGAGGTAGGTAAGATTATCGGTCTTACATTAAAGGATTATGAGGCAAACAAGGAAGAGGCAGCAAAGAGAGTTGCCGCACTTTGTGCTAAGTATCCGTTATACGAAGATTAATTTGGAAAGGGGATAGCTGTTTAAAGCATCCCCTTTAACTATATAATCAGCTGTAAAAATCGGCTGTAATAAAGATATTAGGAGGAAGAATAATGGCATGGTATGATAG
>USPO01000136.1 GCA_900556575.1 uncultured Eubacteriales bacterium | reverse complement strand
CTGTGGCAAACAAATACTATGACGCGCTTATTATGAAAAAGCCGATGTTTGTAAATCCGAAAACGCTTCTCGGCGCGTTTATAGAACGCGAAAATCTCGGCGTAGGCGTTGACGAAGAAAGCCTTGACATAAGCGGAGACCTGAGCGATTTGTTCTATTGGTCGACCATTAAACAGGAAAGAGGATTGTCTTATCCATTTTCTCGCCGTTTCTCCTTTTCATTATCCATGCGATTCTAAATTTGATACTATGAAACAGATAAATTACATACTCATAATGTTGCTGCTGTGTTGTATCACTGCATGTAACGATTGGTTGGAGGTTGCTCCACAAGCTGAAAAAGAAGAGGCTGAAATGTTTGAAAAAGAAGTAGGATTCCGAAATGTTTTGATTGGCGCATACATCCGCATGAAGTCGAATAACCTGTATGGAGAAGATCTGACTTACGGAAGCATAGAAATGTTAGCACAACATTGGACTAATACTGACGATTTAGGCAAATATTTAAAAGCTTATAATTACGAACAGAGTGTTGTGGAAACTAAAATCAATAGTTTCTATGGAAATCTATACAAAGTAATTGCTGATGTCAATGGCCTATTAAATAACATCGATGCTCGAAAAGAGATGTTCGAGGGCAATAACTTCGAAATTATCAAAGGAGAGGCATTGGCTATCCGGGCTTTTTGTCACTTCGATGTATTGCGCCTATTCGGTCCCATACCGACTAATTTGCCCGAAGGAACCATTCTTCCTTACGTCACTACAGTCTCTATTGTCCCTAATCGTTTAGTCTCCTATAACGATTTTACTACCAAATTATTGGCTGATTTAGATGAAGCCGAAAGATGTTTGGAAGGGAATGACCCAATTCTTACAGCTTCTATCAAAGAGTTAAGTACATTGGAAGTGGCTCAAGACGATAATTTCTTGTGTGACCGTCAAATGCGTATGAATTATTATGCTGTTTGTGCCTTAAAAGCTCGCGTACAGTTGTGGTTAGGGAACAAAAATGAAGCATTGAAATATGCCCAAAAAGTAATTGATGCCAAAGATCCCAATGGCAACGTGATGTTCCGTTTGGGCTCTGCCACGGATTGTGCCAATGGAGACTTAATCTTCTCTTCTGAACACATCTTCAATTTGAACGTGTACAATCTGAGTGATTTTAAAATTAGTGCTGCTAATACATTCTACACCAATAGCACGGCACTAAAATATTTCTGGGCTTCGGAAACCACAGACATTCGTCGTGGGAAAATGTGGAAAGAGGTATATGACAATTATTGGTGGACCTATTACTACTATATGACCAAATATACCCAAGCTACCAATATGCCGGTTTGGGCTAAAAACTCTATTCCTTTATTCCGCTTGGCTGAAATGTATCTGATTGCGATGGAATGTGGATCTATCCAAAATGCAAACGACTTATATAAAGAAGTGTGTATTGCTCGCGATATTACTCCGGTAACTTTTGGCAGCACGGAAGAATTATCAGAAACGTTGATTTTAGAATACAATCGGGAATTTTACGGCGAAGGACAAGCTTTCTATGCTTACAAACGTTTGGGTAGAAGCAAAATTTTCGGAACCTCTACCGTCGGATCTGCATTAATCTATGTATTGCCTTTACCGAAAGCAGAAAGTCTTTACATCCAATAAATTGAATATCATATGAAAAAAGTAACATATTTATTTATACTGTTTTTGGGCATTGCATCTACAGGATGCCAGGAAGAAAAAGGATTCTTGTTTCAAGATGTCACACGTATCAGTTTTAGCCCGAAAGAAGCGGGGAATTACGAAATGACCTACTCTTTCATTTGGGGAACTCAAAATCGAGACACCGTTTATTTGCCTGTCTCTATCTCCGGAAGAACGGCTGACCACGATCGTCAGATTGAAGTTGTGCAAATTCCGGGATATGATGTTACCTACAATTACGATGATCAAGGCTATTTGACTGATTCTATCATTACGGAATGGAGCAATTCTGCCGTTGCCGGGAAACATTATATCGCCTTTGATGATGCTGAAGCAAAAGCATTATTGAAAATCAAAGCAGGAGAGATTACCGGATATGTTCCTGTCATAGTTCTCCGTAATACCTCTTTGAAAACAGAAAAAGTTCGTCTCCGAATACAATTGGTGGCTTCCAACGATTTGGAATTGGGGCAAGCTAAAAATTTAATTATGCTGTTAAATATTTCAGATCAATTGGAACAACCTGTTAATTGGACTCGATATAGCACTGCACAGAGCTATTTGGGCACCTACAGCAAACCGAAACACGAACTGATGATCAAGGTATTGCAAGACAAAGTGGACGAAGAGTGGTTGGAGCAGATGGCCAATGATCGACCGAATCTGATTTTTTGGAGAGGAAAATTCCAGGAAGCATTGAATGCCTTCAATAACGACCTGGTAAATATCGCCAGTGGAAAAGCTCCTTTGCGAGAAGATCCGAACGATAGCAATAGTGCAGAGGTTACTTTTCCAAGCAACGTTTAATCAGATGATTTATTTTAATTGACAAATTATGAGAATATTACATTTTATATTTACCTTGTGTATAGCCTGTTTAGAAATCGCCTGTTATGAAGATAAAGGCAATTACGACTATACAGACAAATTGGAAATCACTGTTTCGGGAATACAAGAAGCCTACAACCGAACTGTTGGCGAAACCATTTCACTAAAACCCCAAATTACACCGGCCAATCGGGAATACGACTGTTTTTGGGGTATTATCGCATTCAACAGTGGCTCCAACAACATAGACACTATCTCTTATGAACAGGACTTGGATTACAAGATCAGTTTAAGAACCGGAAGTTATAATTTGCTTTTCTGTGCAAAGGACAAAGCAACAGGTATTTATGCTTATGAGAGATACAACCTGACCGTGGGAACAGAAACCACAGATGCTTGGTGGGTCCTAAAAGAAAATAGCAATGGCACCGATTTGGATTTGATTACTCCTACCAAAACCATGCCCGATTTTATCTCCAGTATCAACGGTAAACAGATGGCCGGAGCTCCGGTATCTTTAGCTTTCACTCTTTATTATAGCGAATTCGATTCAACAACGAACACTAACGTAAAGATTAGTTCTGTCTTTGTCGCTAGCGAACAGGACATTGTGGCTTTAGACTATTATAGTGGAAGATTAATCAGAGATTATGACAACTTCTTCTATGAATTCCCTCAAAATCGGAAAGTAACCCACCTGTTTAATGGTCCTAGTGATATTCACGCTGTGATTGACAATCACGTCTACACCATCCCAGCGATGAAAAGTAGTGCCCCTTACACCCGATTTTCAATTAAAGTGGACGGCAATTACCAGTTGTCTTCTCAATACCATGCTGTCGGGGCAAAACAACCGCTGTTGTATGATGAAATCTCTTCCTCTTTCTGTAGCGTAACAAGAGGAACTTCCCTTCTAATGTACACAGATAACTCGGGCATTTCACCCAACAACATGAATATGGAATTAATTTTCATAGGTAGTAGATCTCCCAATATATATGCTCCAGGAGACGTGGCATATGCTATCATGAAAAATGGAAACCAATATTACTTGATAAACATAGATGGTACCCTCATCAATCGAGTAAACAGCAATCCCATCAAAGAAATGGTAAAGATTCCTTCCGATAAGGGAGTATTGAATGCAGATTTTAGAACACTCAATGAAAACAACGATATCATTTATTATACCAAAGGTAATGACATATTTGCTTGTAAACTAGATACTTTTGAAGAGATTCCTCAGAATCTGGGCATTGGCAGTGGAGAAACTATCACCTATATGGAGTATGTTAAATTTGCTCCTTATGGTGGTAATACGGACTGGTTTGATTATGTTGTCATTGCTACCCACCAAAACGGACAATACAAACTCTACTTGCATCCGATACAAGCCGGAAATATTCAGCCGGCAGAGAAAGTATACACTGGAGAAGGCAAAGTAAAAAAAGCATTATTTATCAAATTGGTACAATTTTCTTGGGGAACGGGAGTGCACGATTCTATCAGTTCTTAAAATGAATGATACGTTTAAGTAAAATACTTCTTACAACAATATTCAAAATATGATCACGAAACAACTCATAGTTTATTTACTAGCCTGTATGGGATTATTGGCCTGTAGTGCTTCTTCTGTGACCATCGAAGGAAAAGATGGAATAAACCGGCAGAAAGAGTACTACCTATACGGTTGTCAAGCGGGTAGTTTAATTCCTATTGCTTCTGCTCTAATCGATTCAAATGGCTGTTTCCGTTTAAATGTTCCATTGCCTCAAGAAGGTTTCTATTTATTGGGAACAGAACAGGGCGTTATGCATCCGTTCTATCTGAAAGGAAACGAAACGATTCGGCTTCGCTTTCAAACGAATGGAATGATATTAGAAGGAGAACAGACTCCTGAAAATCAAGCATTGTCCCAATGGGAACAAGCCGCAACTTTGGTCCGGGAACATGCTTTTCTATATGAACGTTTCGGAGGTGGATACAGCACAGATCCGGCAACTTTCACACAAGAATTGGAAGATTTGCTTCGAGTTCGCCAACAACTCAAACCGGAAAAGGCTACCGGCAATGCCACTTTCAACTCTTTGTTAAAGGCTAAAATGGAAGCTGATGTCGATTTCTATGCCCTTGCTTACCTGCAACGAAATGCCGGAAATCTTTCCGATACGATAAGATTATCCAACTATTATCAAAAAATGCAACCGGAAAAAACATTGCAACAACCTGCATTGTTACAACTTCCTTATGCCGGAGAGATGTTACGAACATACGTGTGGTACAAATACGGAGATCCTATCGAACTGCGAGAAGCATTCAAGTACAAATCAACCTGCCTGATAGACTCTACATTTCAACAACACTATTTGTATAATGAAATCAGGCGTTTTCGTTATTACGAACAATACCAACAGCTGATAGATAGTGTGGGAAAGACATTTTTCGGGAAATCCTATCAAAACGGATTAGAAATAACCGAAAAACAGTTGGCTTGGTCAAAACCGGGTATTCCTGCTGTTGATTTCAAAGGAATGCAACCGGATAGCAGTTCATTGGCCCTCTCTGAACTATTCGGAAAAGTCATTGTCGTAGATGTTTGGGCCACCTGGTGCTCCCCTTGCCGAATGATGATACCCTATTTCAAACAGTTGGAAAAAGAGTTGGAAGGAGAAGAGATAGAATTTCTAAGTGTCTGCATCGGAACCTTCGTCGAATGGGA
>USPO01000135.1 GCA_900556575.1 uncultured Eubacteriales bacterium | reverse complement strand
CAGATATTTCCCGAAACAGTAAAATAACTGCCGTGAATCTTTCCTCTTATCAAGGTTCGGAGTACACAAAGGAATATATATTAAAAGTTTATAGTGCCGCAGAGCGGCAGAATGGAGAAAAATATGATAGGGACACTATATTTGGTGGCAACACCTATCGGAAACCTTGGGGATATATCACCGAGGGCGATAGAGGTTTTAAATACAGTGGATTTAATTGCTGCGGAAGATACGAGAAGGACACTGCAGCTGTTAAATCACTTTGATATTTCAAAACCGCTTACAAGCTACCATGAGCATAATAAAAAGACTAAAGGCGAATATATAATTTCTCTTTTGAAAGAGGGGAAAAATATAGCACAGGTTTCAGATGCGGGAACACCGGCGATTTCCGACCCCGGCGAGGACCTTGTAAAGCTTTGTATAGAAAATGACATAACAATAACCTCTGTTCCGGGGCCGGTTGCGGGCATAAATGCACTTATACTTTCCGGAATGAATACAAGACGTTTTGCTTTTGAGGGATTTCTTTCGGTCAATAAGCGCCACAGACGAGAGCATCTCGGTTCTGTTAAAAATGATACACATACATTGATTTTTTATGAGGCGCCGCATAAACTTAAAACAACCCTGGCAGATATGAAAGAGTTTTTCGGAGGGGACAGAAAAATAGCACTTGTAAGAGAGCTTACCAAGATGCATGAGGAAGTTATAAGAACAGACCTTGATGGTGCAGTCGCAAAATATGAGGAAGAATCACCGAGAGGGGAATATGTTCTTGTAATAGAAGGAGCATCGGAAAAGACAACGGATGAAGAAGAAGCATGGTGGAACGATTTAAGTGTTGAACAGCACGTTGACAAGTATATTAATGACGGAATGTCCTCGAAGGAAGCAATAAAGCAAACTGCGGCAGACAGAGGAGTTCCCAAAAGAGAGGTATATAATATTTATCATAAGAATTAAAAAACAATCCGGATTGGAGGCTTAGAGATGAATAAGAAAAGATTATTGCAGTTTTCAATAGCAGCTGCGGCGGTAACCGCTTATTCTGCGATTGAAGGTAAGGGAATATTTAATCATATACGTTTTAAGAATGAACATGATGCAATCGCAAGATATGTTGAAAGTAATTATCCCGGAGCGGTATATTCTCCGGTGCAGAAAACAGAACTTGGATATGCTGTTGTCATTAAGCGCCCCAATGCGGGAAAAATAATGTTATATGCAACACAAAGCAATGACGGGCATTATATTTTTAAAGAGGTTTTATAAAGCATAAATAAAATATTGACAGGCTTTGTTTTTAATTGAGGAGGGCAGCATAGGTGTTTATTGAAGAAATTGAAATAGGAGTACAGAGAAAACGTATAAAAAGGATACATCTTCATGTCAGACCCGATAAAAGCGTATATATATCCGCACCCTATGGAGTAAGCAATGAAACAATAGAAGATTTTGCACGAACCAATATACAATGGATAAGGGATACTATAAAGAAGTATGAGAGTGTAGAGCTGCCGGAACAAAGAAAATATATATCCGGTGAAACAATATATATTTTCGGAAAAAAATATGACTTAGTATTTATTCCCGGAAACGGGAACAGCTTTTATATAAAGGATAAAACAGCATATCTGATAATGTCGCCCACATCAACCGCAAATCAGAGAATAGAGTATATGCGAAAAATATATAGAGGGATGCTTGAAGAAAAAATGTCGGAACTGTTTCCGAAGTGGGAAAGAGTAACCGGATTAAAGCCAAAAGAAATCAGAACTAAATATATGAAAACAAGATGGGGGACGTGTAATTACAAAGAAAGCAGAGTATGGCTTGCATTACAATTGGTACAAAAGCCGATACAATGTATAGAGTATGTGATTTTGCATGAGCTGACGCATTTGAGAATACCTAATCACAGCAGAGAATTTTGGAATGAAGTTGAAAAATATATGCCCGATTGGAGGGACATTAAACAACAGCTTAATGTTTCATACCGGTGTGAAATTTAAAGAAGGGAACTGAGCAAAAATGCCTGAAGAAATAAGAGAAATAGTAAATGCAATAATAAACAATCCGATATTTCATGCAGTGGTTATAATTGCTGCGGCAGTTATTGCAGATAAATTTTTAAACAGAAAGATATTAAGGTATGTAAGCAGGGCGGTTCAGAACAAGAGCGAGGATAATGCCGGAAGATACAGAACTATATTTTCTGTAATATCAAAAATAATAACGGTTGTAATAACGTTTTTAACCTTCCTGTGGGTTCTTCAGATATTGTTTAAAGTCAATCCGAGTTCAATTATAGCCGCAACGGGAATTGCCGGTGCTGCTCTTGGTTTGGGAGCGCAAAGCCTTGTAAAGGACTCTATAAACGGTTTTTTTATTTTGATTGAAGACCAGTTCAGTGTGGGCGATTATGTGACGCTTGAGGGTTTTGAGGGAAAAGTTATATCAATATCTTTAAGAATGACGTGTATAGAAGGCTTTGACGGAGATAGGATGTACATTCCGAACGGAACAATAAGCAAAGTAATAAATCACTCAAAGGAAAACAGAAATGTGATTGTTTCGATTCCTGTGTCATATGATGAAGATATAGATAAAGTAATTTCGGAAATGGAGGATATGACATCGGGCTTGAAAAAGGCATTGCCGTACATAATAGATGATGCAAAGGTATTGGGTGTAGATATGCTTGATGCCTCATCTATAAATATAAAAATTATTGCTCCGTGTACACCATCAATGCAGTATCAGTGCAAAAGAGATATACTGCGTCATGTAAGAGCGGAAATGGCAAGAAGAGGACTGGAGATACCGTATTCACATATTACTGTAATTAATAAATAATAGTAGAGAGGCTGCTGCAAAACTCAAAGAGTTTTGTGACAGCCTCCTCATTTTAATTTAAAAGCTTTCCGCTTTTATAAGAGCAATTTAAGTAGCTGGGCGATTCATAATATAGTCCGGTTGAAAAATCAGAAATATCATCGCTTATAAAAGAATTAAAAAGCTTTAGCAATTCCTCGGCTTCTTTTCCGGGAGAGGCACAGTCAAAAATAATTCGGCTGTAAAGCTTTCCGATAGAAAGAAAAGAAGGAACTTTGTAACGGCAATTTGTGATTGTATCAAAACTGCCTTTTTTTATATTATAGGTATCAATCAATTCATCCGAGACCTGTTCAAAGCTTAGGCAGTGATTAACGGGTGCATCATGAAGTTGTTTTTTTATTCCGTTAATTCCAAGAAGATTTACGATGGTACTTCTATGATTGTGAGTTTTGCGTGCAGTAAATTCTATTAAGGAACATAGATAAAATATATTATCTTTTTCGTTAGTCATAAATTATATCACTTCCTTCAAATGTAAGGCAATCGATAGCAGCCAATGTATGAAAGCTTATTTGGTGTGTTGGATGTTTAAATGCGGCAAATGACCAAAATTGGGTTCTTGTCATATCACCATAAAGATAATCATTAACATAATTCCAAATAGTATCATCTGCCATCGGACCTTCTACAATGTCGTAATTATGGAGTTTTCCCGAACGGCAATCAGCTATAAAGTCAAGCCAGGTATCATTCATTTCTTCAAAGCATAATATTGATAAATTGTTTTTGGGAATATAAGTGTATTTGTTAATAATAGGAGTTCCTTCTCCTCTATTTGCCCAGCGTATAGCCTGTTCTAAATTTTTGGTGCAATAAAATCCCCAAGAAAAGTCCTTGGTATACTTTGCTTTTCTTATTTCGGGAAATTCCACAATTTCCTTGCTTGCATGATATAGAATAGTTGGTTTTGAGTTCATTTATCTACCTCTGTATTTCCTTAAAATGCATCTGCGGCACAATATTGAACACTGTCCGGAAGTTTTACGTTGCTTAATCCGCAGCCGTAGAATGCCTGTTCGCCTATATGCTCTGTTCCGTATGGAATAGTAATGTCATTTAGGTTTGTGCAGCCCATGAATGCAGCTGTTCCTATATATTTTAGGCTGTCGGGAAGCGTCAGCTGCCTGATATTGCTGCAGCCGGAAAATGCACCGGTTTCAATCTCGGCAATTCCATTTCCTATCTTTAGAGATGTAATACCGGTGCATCCTGTGAATGCACCGGTACCGATAGTACGAATTTCTATGCCGTGGATTTCATCCGGTATATTCAGCTCTCCTGTTATTTCGCCTACATGACCTGTTATAGTTCCTGTCATCATGTCATACAGAAAATGTTCGTAAAGCTGCTCGCCAATGTTAGGACGCTTTGCATCAAGCATTGGAAATATCGAATTATCCATCATATCGATCAACCCTTTAAAGCCTCGTCAATTGCGTTGAGTTCGTCTTGAGTGAAGTCTAAGTTCTTTAATGAGCCGACATTTTCAACAAGCTGAGATGACTTTGAAGCACCTAAGATTACACTTGTAAGTCTGCCGCCTCTTAAATTCCATGCACAAGCCATCTGTGCAAGTGACTGACCTCTGTTCTGTGCAATTTCATTAAGCTTAACAACTTTTGCTATTACATCATCCTTAATTCTGTCAGGTGTAAGAAATGCTGATTTTGTGGCTCTTGAGCCTTCCGGAATTCCATGGATATATTTGTTTGTAAGCATACCCTGTGCAAGCGGACAGAATGAAATTGAACCCATGCCTTCTTCATCGAGAACATCCTGAAGTCCGTTTTCAATCCAGCGTTCAAACATATTATATCTCGGCTGATGAATAACGAGCGGTGTTCCGAGTGATTTCATGATTTCTGCCATCTGCTTTGTCTGCTCGGCATTGTAATTTGAAATACCGACATAAATAGCCTTGCCGCTTCTTACAATCTGATCTAATGCTCTTGCGGTTTCCTCCATCGGAGTTTCGGGATCGGGTCTGTGATGATAGAATATATCTACATAGTCAAGTCCCATTCTTTTTAAGCTTTGGTCAAGACTTGCTATAAGATATTTTCTTGAGCCGTGGTCACCGTAAGGACCCGGCCACATTGTATAACCCGCCTTTGTTGAAATGATAAGCTCATCTCTGTACGGAGCGAGTTCATTTTTAAGAACTTTTCCGAAATTTTCTTCGGCACTGCCCGGATACGGACCGTAGTTATTGGCAAGATCGAAGTGGGTAATACCCAAGTCAAATGCCGTTGTCAGCATATCAACCATGTTATCATAGTTATCACGGCTGCCGAAGTTGTGCCAAAGACCGAGTGAAAATGCCGGAAGCATAAGACCGGTATTTCCGCAGCGGTTGTATTT
>USPO01000134.1 GCA_900556575.1 uncultured Eubacteriales bacterium | reverse complement strand
TATGCTAACAATGAATGTCAATATGGATAAGAAAGCAAATGATATAAGTCCGTTGTTATACGGAGTATTTCTCGAGGATATAAATTACGGTGTTGACGGCGGCTTATATGCGGAGCTTATTCCAAACAGAGCATTTGAATATTATGACCGAAACGGAGTTATTGACAAGCATAAGATGTGCTGGGAAGAAATTATCGGTACAAGCTTTGAGATAAAGACGGACAGACCGCTGAATGATGTGAATGTACACTATGCGTCTGTCAGCGGTAAAGCGGGCTGCGGAATAAGAAATACGGGCTATTGCAGAGGCGGATTTATGTCGCAGAAAGGAAAGGTGTTCAGATTTTCCTGTTATGCGAGAAGTGAAGAACCGACGAGAGTAAATATAAGTATAGCCGATATTGACGGAAAGGTTTTTGCATCGGAAGAATTTGTTATCACAGGCAGTGAATGGGAAAAATATACGTTTGAATTAACAACGGATACGGAATGTATGGAAAGCTTTTTAACGCTTACACTGGCTGACGGCGGTTCTGCGGATTTTGATTTTATTTCTCTTTTCCCCAAGGATACGTTTAAGGGCAGAGAAAACGGAATGAGAGAGGATATAGCACAGATGATAGCTGATCTGCACCCAAGCTTTATGCGTTTTCCGGGCGGCTGCATAGTAGAGGGAAGAAGCTTCGAAAATATGTATAACTGGAAAGATACAATCGGACCGATAGAGAAAAGAAGAACAAACTTTAACCGCTGGCAGATGGATGAATATCAGAGAGAGGGCAGAAAGTCGGACGATTATTTTCAGTCTTACGGAGCCGGCTTTTATGAATACTTCCAATTTTGTGAGGATATAGGTGCAAAGCCTGTTCCGGTTGTGAACTGCGGTATGACCTGTCAATGGCACGAGGGATTGCTTGTTGACATTGACAAGCTAAATCCTTTCATACAGGATGTACTTGATTTGATAGAGTTTGCAAACGGCGGAGAAGAAACGGAATGGGGTAAAAAGCGTGCCGAAATGGGACATAAAGAGCCGTTTAACCTCGAATATATAGGCATTGGAAATGAACAGTGGGGTAATGAATACTTTGAACGCTATGCGGAATTTGAAAAGGTGCTGTCAAAGGAGCATCCCGAAATTAAGCTTATAACAAGTGCGGGCTGGGATAGTACGGGACATGAATTTGATCTTGCATATGACTGGATGTATGATAATAAGAAAAAGGCATATGCAGTTGATGAGCATTTCTATAAAGAACCGATATGGTTTATATTAAGATCAAAGCGTTATGACAATTATGACCGCTCGATGCCGAAGGTATTTATCGGCGAGTATGCCGCACATACAGCAAAAGATGTTAAGGACAGGAGAAATAACTGGGATGCAGCTTTAGCGGAAGCAGGCTTTTTGGTAAATGTCGAAAGAAATGCCGACCATGTTGTTATGACGAGTTATGCGCCTCTTTTGGCAAAGGAATTTCATCAGCAGTGGCAGCCGAATTTAATTTGGTTTGATAATAAATCGGTTTACGGAACACCGTCATATTATGTACAGCAGATGTTCAATCAGCATCTTGCCGAATATAATGTTGAATACAGTTTTGATGAGAATCCTGATGACATCAGTATTAATGCAGCGGCGGGACGGTCACGTTCGAGGCAAAGGTAACAAGCTTATTGTTAAGATTGTCAACCTATCTAACGAAAAGAAAGATTTGAAAATTGAGACAGGCGAAAGCTTTTCGAGAATTGTTTACTCCGATTTGGTGGTGGATTTGGACGATGAAAATTCCATGAAAGAGCCTTATCGTGTAAGTATTAATATACATGGTGCGGACAAGCCGGAATTTAGAATAAGACCGCATTCCGCAACCGTTATCGAGATGGAACGTAAATGATGTATTTTGTGAGGGATTATAATGAACATAAAGAAAACTATTTTTACATTAACGGCAGCTGCGGCAATGCTTGTTTCTGTGAATGCCTTTGCTGCGGATAATATTCTGGTAAACGGCAGCTGCGAGCAGGATTTTATCGGTGAGAGCGGATGGCGTTTTAAGGAAACAGGCGGCTGGTATATAGAAAGCGGCTTTGAACACGGACTTACAAGCACAAATCCTTTTGAGGGCGGCAATGCATTGTATTTTCACAGTGCAACGGTTGCTCAGAGAGTAAAGCTTGAACGCAATAAAACATATGTGCTTTCCTTTGCTGTTCGTGCAGATGAGGAAAAAGAAATAAACTATGATATTTGTGACGGTTCGCAGGACTGGCCCGCAAGCTATTCCGTTCAGCACGGAACGGTTAAGGCGAACAGCAAATGGCAGACTGTGACAACAGAATTTGAATGCGGAAATACACAGGATTATCTTGTTTCGTTTAATTTGTGGGACGAGGTGAATGTGTATCTCGATGACATAAAGCTTGTTGAGAAGGACAGCTATATATCACGTCTTATGACAGGTGTAAACGGTGCCGGAGAAATAAGCTATACGGCGGACTATGTCGGTAACGGCAGATTTGTTGCCGCTTTGTTTGACGAAAATAACAGGCTAACAGCGGTTATGCCGAATGAAAAGCAGGGGACCTTTAAGGCTGCACCCGATTACGGTGATTATACCGTTAAATGTTATCTTTCGGACGGAGATAACCTTGTGTCAAAGTCAAAGATAATTTCTTACGATGAAGAAAGTAAAAATAACGAAACAAATTCAATCGGTGCCGTATCGGGACTCAGTCTTTCGGAGCATGAGATAAATATGACAGCCGGAGGAAAAGAAAAAGCGGTTGATGCGTTTTTGACACCAAGATATGCATATAACAATGATGTTATATGGGAAAGCTCCGATGAGTCGGTTGCATCTGTTTCGGGCAACGGTATAATAACTCCGATAAAATCTGGAATAGCGGTAATAACGGCAAAATGCGGCGGTTATGAGGATAAATGCTCCGTAAATGTATCGGAAAAAACAGAAGAAAATGTAGGTCTGGATAAGAGCAGTATAGAGCTTAAGGAGATAGACTCCGTATATCCTCTTCATGCTGTTTCGGGCGGAGAAAATATTACATGGAAATCAGATAATGAAGGTATAGCTTCTGTTACAGACGGAATTGTTACGGCAAAGAGTGCCGGAAGTACCGTTATAACAGCATCGAACGGTTACAGTGAGGCTAAATGCTCCGTAAAAGTAACGGTATCGGATAATACAATTACAAATGATACCTTTTACAAGGATACGGACGGCAATAATATTTATTCGCAGGGCGGAGGTATATATAAGTTCGGAGATAAATATTACTGGTACGGATGTAAATATAAAGAAGGACCGATATATGCGGCAAATCCCGAAAACGGAAAAGCCGGAAATGCTGCCTTTGAGGCCTTTACCTGCTATTCTTCGACAGACCTTGTAAATTGGAAATTTGAAGGCTATCCCTTGCAGGGAGGACCGGAGCCGGAGGGCTGGGCAGGCAGAATGGGAGTTGCATATAATCAGAACACGAAAAAGTATATACTCATTTCACAGTATGCACCGGGCATAATTTTTGCAGCGGCAGACAGTCCGACAGGTCCGTTTACAACAGACCATATTTTTACCGGCGAATTGCCGATAGAAAAGGGCGGTACAGGAGATCAGACAATTTTCCAGGATGAGGACGGCAAAGCGTATATGATATGTGCTACATGGGAAGGCAGAGAATATTTGTATATCATACCGCTGCGTGATAAAGATTTCCTTGATTTTGATTATGATAATATAAAGCTTGTATATCATGACGAGGACGGAAATTATATCGATGAAGCCGGAAATATTGATACTCGTGATAAAAAGGGTATCGAGGGCAATTGTATGTTCAGATACGGCAATAAGTATTATTTCACAGGCTCGGACCTTTACGGCTGGTATTCATCGAGAGTATATTATTTCAAGGCAGATGATATATTCGGTGATTATAACAAGGAAACCGGATTGCCGCATATTATGCCGGGAGCAAGAGACGGTTATGCACATAATTCACAGGCAGGATTTTATGTAACTGTCCATGGAACTGAACAGGATCAAGTAATTTACTGCGGAGACCGCTGGGGTGATTTTGCCGGAAACGGAATAGGATATAATCAATGGGTTCCTATAACAATAGGTGAGGACGGCACGCCGTATTTTAATGATTTGCACCAGTGGAGGCTTGATGCCCAAAAGGGAACATGGGAAATCGGAGAAGGCAATAACTACATAAAAAACAGTGAATTTGAAAATGACAGACATATAACGAATACACCGACAGGCTGGGAAACCTCGGACAATGTAGGCGGTTATGCAAATTCAAACGAATACGGAAAGGTATCATCGGGAAATTTTGTATGGCAACAAAAAGCACCGGAGGATTATATTGCGGATATAAAGCAGACAATAACAGGTTTGCCGGACGGAACATATACGCTGACTGCATTTGTAAGGAGCAGCGGCGGACAGAATGTTGCCTCACTCTATGCTGAAACCACTGACGGAAGAGTAACCAAATCCGTAAAAACAGGTATAGACGAATGGACAGAGGAGATTGTATCGGACAGCATCAAGATTACAGACGGAAAATGTACGATTGGATTATACTCCGATGCACATGCAAATGAATGGGTTCAGATAGATAATTTAAGACTTGTGAAGAATATGGAATAAAACAAGAGGCTGTTGTAAAACTCAAAGAGTTTTGTGACAGCCTCTTGTTGATGTAAATTAATGTCTAATGGTATAAATAGCTTTCTGCCAAGGTTCTGTTCCTTTTGTCATTTTACCGTACCGTATAATTCTTTTATATCTTCAATGCTGCTTCCGGTAAAAACAGCAATCTGTTCGGCACTCAGATCATTGTTTTTCATTGTCAATACCACAGAAGCAATTGCTTCTTTACGACCTTCCGCACGCCCTTCTTTCTTCCAAAATGACATTGCGCTCTTCTCGCTGCGCAGCTGTTCCTCTCATGCCTCTGCAAGAATTCTAAGCTTTTCGTCCTCGGTGTATTGCCTTATGGTATATGTTGCTTTCTTTAAATGCTCTGTTTCACACATAATTTATCCCACACATACCTGTTTAATCATATCAAGCGAACAATCAGCGCATAACATAATCTGTTCATCTGTCAAACCATTCTTCTTCATTCTCAATATGGTTGCTGCTTTTTCCTTATTAACACCCTTGTCAATACCCTTGCTCAAGCCTTCTTTCAAGCCTTCCGCACGTCCTTCTTTACGTCCTTCCACACGTCCTTCCTTA
>USPO01000133.1 GCA_900556575.1 uncultured Eubacteriales bacterium | reverse complement strand
TATTAATGTCAAATGTACAAAGGCAGAAATTATATGGGTATTTTCGGATATAGAGCCGGTGCCGTTTAACCGTGGATTTTATTCGGTAGATTTAAAGTACTTCTTTAAGATAAATCTGGCGGTATTTACAGGAGTTGGCCGTCCTACAATGGTTGAAGGTTTGAGTTGTTTTGATAAGAAAGTTATTCTTTTCGGTTCGGAGGGAAATGCTAAGGTATTTGAAAGCAAATATAAAGAAGATGCATTTGATCCGCAGCTTTGGAAAAAGACAAATATGCCGCATGCAATCGTAGAGGTTGTTGACCCGATTGCATTGGGGGCAAAGTTGGTAGATGTTCGTGATAAACGCAGCTGCTGCTGTGATGATGGTTTTGATCTTGCATCTGTTCCGGAGTCGGTATGCAGAGTATTTGACGATACTCTTGTTATGGGTAATGAAGCTAAGCGTGTGTTTGTGTCAATAGGTATTTTCTCTATTGTTAAGATAGAACGCCGTGTACAGCTGCTTATACCGTCATACGATTATTGCATACCAAATAAGGAATGCGTTGGAGCAACGGATGATAATCCTTGTGATTTATTTGAAAGAATTGAATTCCCGATGGATGAATTTTATCCTCCGTCAAAATGTGCATTTTTAGAAAACGGGCAGGATGATCCTACATCGCCATTGTATGGTGTTTCCGATTCATGCAGACCGCTGGAACCGCCGTGCAGACCATCCGAGCCGCCGTGCAGACCGCCGGAGCCGCTGTGTGAGCAGCCAACGCATCCACGCTGTGAGATAAGAAATAATTCGGGAAGATAATTAAATATATATAGGGCTGTCGCAGCTAAAAAAGACTGTGGCAGCCCTAAGCATATTTAATTGTAAATTTTCGCAAAATTAATTGACTATTGGCGAACTTTGTTGTATAATATATTATAGATATACTTTATAGAAAAAGGAGAAACAATATGTTTAATGGTGTAAATTTATATATAGTAGTTCCATGCTATAATGAAGAAGAAGTTTTACCGGAAACTTCAAGAAGAATGCTGGAGCTTTTTGATAGAATGAAGGACGATGAATTAATTAATGATAAAAGCAGAATAATATTTGTGGATGATGGTTCAAAGGATAAGACTTGGCAGCTTATTGATGGATATTCACATGAATATCGTGAGATAGGAGGAATTAAGCTGGCTCATAATGCAGGACATCAAAATGCACTTTTGGGCGGACTTATGACAGTTAAGAATTCATGTGACTGTGCTATTTCAATAGATGCGGATTTACAGGATGATATTAATGTTATTCCGGAAATGGTCAAGAAGTTTATTGCCGGAAATGATGTTGTATACGGTGTAAGAAATAAGCGTGATACAGATACATTCTTCAAGAGAACAACAGCAGAGGGATTTTATCACCTCATGAATGCAATGGGAACAAAAGTGGTGTTTAACCATGCCGATTACAGACTCATGAGCAGACGTGCTTTGAATGCACTCGCTGAATTTCCGGAAAGAAATCTGTTCCTGAGAGGAATGGTCCCGCTTATAGGCTTTAATTCGGATTGTGTATATTACAGCAGAAATGAACGCTTTGCGGGTGAGTCAAAATATCCGCTGAAGAAAATGCTTTCATTTGCGTTTGATGGAATTACATCATTCAGCGTTACGCCTATTAAATTTATATCAGGTATAGGTGCAGTTATGTGTTTAGTGTCCGTCATTATGGCAATATATACACTTGTTGTTAAATTTACCGGTCATGCCAATTCGGGCTGGGCATCACTTATGTTCTCAATATGGTTTATTGGCGGAATAGTTATGCTTTCACTTGGACTGATTGGCGAATATGTAGGAAAGATGTACAAAGAGGTTAAGCAAAGACCGAGGTATATAATTGAGGCGTATGTAAATGAAGTTGAATAACTATGATATAATAATAATCGGCGGAGGTGCCGCAGGTCTCAGTGCTGCAATTTACAGTGCAAGAGGCGGAATGAAAACGCTTTTATTGGAAAAGCTTGCGTGCGGAGGACAGGCTGCAATTACTTATGAAATTGATAATTATCCGGGAATGTCGGACAATCCTTCAGGTGCTGAATTATCGGCACGTTTGGAAGAACATGCAAAAAAATTTGACGTTGATTTTGTAAAAGAAAATGTTAAGTCAATAGAAAATGCCGATGGAGGAATTAAGACAGTTGTGACAAGAAGGAACCGATATACGGCAAGGGCAATAATTTTTGCAACAGGTGCGACACCGAAAAAACTCGGTGTTCCGGGAGAAGCGGAATTAACAGGTGCCGGAGTCAGTTATTGTGCGACTTGTGACGGTGCTTTTTTCAAAGGCAAAGATGTTGTTGTAATAGGCGGAGGAAATACGGCATTTGAAGATGCGTTGTATATGTCAAAACTTGCAGCTCATGTATATATTTTAAACCGCTCGGATAGGTTTAAGGCAACACCGAAACTTGTTGAAAATGCAGAGGCGGCAGAAAATATTACAATTTATAAAAATGCCATAACAGAAAGTTTTGAGGGATATGGGAAACTTGAAAAAGTGTATCTTACGAAGGAAGGCAGCAGAGGATTTATTGCTGCATCCGGGGCGTTGATTGCAATTGGGATTTCTCCGTTCACAGACCTTGCAAAAAGCATAGGTATAGAAACATGTGAACTTGGATTTATAAAGACGGATATTTACCTTAAAACAAATATACCCGGAATTTATGCTGCTGGCGACTGCCGCACAACACCGCTCAGACAGGTTATAACAGCGGCGGCAGATGGTGCGGTTGCAGGAACGTCAGCGGTAAATTATATAATGAGAGGACAAATATGAAGCTAATAAAGAATGCAAGACTATATACCATGGCCGGCGGGGAAATTTCCGGAGGTATGGTTATTTTTGATGAAAAGATAATATATGCCGGAGAGATTAAGGAATACAGCGAAGCTGATTTTAATGAAATAATTGATGCTGAAAATAATATTGTAATGCCGGGTTTGGTAGACCCTCATACACATCTTGGAATGTTCGAAGATTCTTTAGGATTTGAGGGTGATGACGGAAATGAGGACAGTGACCCAGTGACACCTCAGCTTAGAGCAATTGACGGAATTAATCCGTTTGACAGAGGTTTTAAAGATGCGAGAAAAGCGGGAGTTACAACGGTTGTAACAGGTCCGGGAAGTGCAAATCCGGTAGGAGGTCAGTTTGCAGCGGTAAAAACAGCCGGAATATGTATTGATGATATGATCGTAAAAGCACCTTGTGCGATGAAAATGGCATTGGGAGAAAATCCCAAAACAGTATATAAGGAACGTGACGAAGCACCTGTTACAAGAATGGGTACAATGTCTGTAATTCGTGAACTGCTTTTTAAGTCACGAAACTACTTAGAAGATTTGAAAGCTTATAAGGAAAATCCGGAAGAAAACGAAAAACCGGAATTTGATATGAAGCTTGAGGCTATGCTTCCGGTTATGAAAAAAGAAATACCGGTTAAAATTCACGCACACAGAGCAGACGATATTTGCACAGCCATTCGTATAGGAAAAGAATTTAATATTGATGTAACTCTTGAACATTGCTCGGACGGTGATGCAATTGCCGAAGTACTTGAAAGAGAAAAGCTGCCGATAAACCTCGGACCGACATTGGGTGACAGAAGCAAACCGGAATTAAAAAATCTGACTTTTGCGACATATAAAAATCTTTCCGACAGAGGTCTTGACATTGGAATAATAACTGACCATCCGGAAATTACAGAGGATAATTTGCCGTTATGTGCCGCACTTGCCGTAAAGAACGGAATGAATGAATATAAGGCACTAGAAGCAATTACAATAACAGCGGCAAAGAACTGCCGTATAAATGATAGAGTAGGTTCATTGGAGGAAGGAAAGGATGCAGATATTGTAATAATGACCGATTTGCCGACACGATTTAATTCAGAATGTATTAAGGTGTTTATAGACGGGGAATGTGTATAAAACAGAAATGGCTGCTGTAAAACTTGGTTTTGCAGCAGCTTTGCTTCTATCTGACATCGGTACAAAGTATTCTCAAATAGTCTGACGGTGTTTTACCGCAGTAGTTTTTAAAATCTTCGTAAAATTTGTGTTTATCATCATATCCGCAGTCGTTCCAGTAGTTATCGTATTGCTGAATAATGAGTGTTTTTGCAAATTCCATTCGGAAATGATAGATGTATTCATCACAGTTCATACCGTAGGAAATTTTATATATTGAGTTAAGAGATTGTGTAGTTGCTTGAAACAATTCACTCAATTGGCTGCAGTCAAGGTTTATATTATCTATGTGCTGCCTGATATAATTATTACAAGCGTCGACAAGCATTTCTGCACTGGTTTTTATCTGTTGTTTTGAGAGTAAAATGTTTTCTCCGCATAAACCGATTAAAGAATACAGAAAAACCTCAGTTTCTGTTGAGTTCTTTAAATCCGGATTTTCAACGCACATATCATATATTTTGTTGAAATATTTTATAGATTCTGATTTACCATCGAAATCCATTACACTCCCGAAATCAAAGTATTGTGTATACATTGGTGTTATACTGCCTCTGAATGCTATAAGCTTAATTGAGAAATCCTTTGTTATATTTCTAAGGGAGAAGAAAGCATTTTCCTTTATAAATATAAGAGTATTAACGGATATTTCGGTTTCGAGCGTTGACTCAGAGCAAAGAATGCCCTTTCCGGATGTACATAATATAAATTGGTCATATGGGAAATTACTTTTTGATAATCCGCGGGATAGATTTTGTATTTCTTGTGTGTCACAAACATAAAGCAAATTATTTTCCATTTAATATTTTTGCCTCCTTTAAAAGCTTTCATATGAATTTGCCTGTCGGTATTCTTCAGGGGTCATGCCGGTATTTTTTTTGAACACAGTACAGAAGTAGTTTGTACTTGAGTATCCGCATATTTTTGCTATTTCAGAAAGCTTTAATAGACGTCGGTAAACCAATGCTGTTTTTGCTGTATTTAGCCTAACCTCGGCAAGATATTTCTGAGGTGTTGTATCATATGCCTGTCGGAATAATTCTATAAGCTTTGTCATGGATATTCCAAGGTCATCAGCAATATCGGATATGGAAAAACTTTTAATATAGTTTTTCTCGATATATTTAGCACATTGAGCCGCAATAATTGCCTCCTTTGCAGGTAAATCTACTGACTCGTTACTAATAAATTTACTCAGCTGATGAAGCATAGAAAAAATTTCACGGCTGTTTTTTGACGGAGATAGATTGTCACCGTCTAAATAGTTTTTCACT
>USPO01000132.1 GCA_900556575.1 uncultured Eubacteriales bacterium | reverse complement strand
GATGTATCGACCAATCTAATCCATATTCATTTGATGCCATAGGAATATCATACTGGTCAAGAACCTTAACTGTAAATGCTGAGGTTGTTGCAGTGTCATCTTCTTTCGGAGCTGCAATAAATACCTGTCCTCCCTCAACTTCAACTGTATCCGGAAGCTTAACGTATGTCATCGGTGACAATGTCATATCGGCATTTACTGTATTTCCCTCTACTATTACAGTTACTGTATCTGCATTTCCGAGTCCCTGAGTATGCTCATAGCCGCTCTTTGATGCTGTTACAGTATATGTACCGTTAGGAAGTGCAGCAGAAGCAGTTCCGTTTGCATTTGTCTTTGTCTTAACATTTCCTATTGTTACATCTGCATCACTTAATGCTTCCTCGCCGTTTTTAACACTTACATTTACAATACCGACATCCTTAGTCTTTGTTTCTACCTTTAAATTATCAATTGTAAATGAACCTGTACCGAAGTAGAAGGACGCACCTGTAAATGATGTCGCAGTTAAATCAGCTGATGACGAAGCAACTACATTTCCTTCTGCATCTGTTGAAATAATATACTGCTTGTTTGCACCCTTGTCTATAATAGCTCTCAAATGAGTGCCTGTACCTATATTATCTGTTGTTATATCACCAAATCCGGTAAGTGTGAACTTCTGATTTGCTGTTATATCCATGCTTAATTCAAGTATCTGGTTATCACCAAGCTTATCAGCTGTCGGAATTTTTGCATCCTCAGCGAATGTAAATGATATACCTCTTCCGCTTGTTGAGTATCCATCCTCTGAAATTGAAAGAGTCTTATTTGTTTCATCACCCTCAATGCTTGCACTGTCATTAAGCGGTCCATTATTTCTGCGGCCTGCCGCATATGTAATCTGACCCTTTGTTACCGGAGCATAAGCTGCGTCTACATCGTTGCCTGCTGACTTTATAATCTCGCCAACCTCATAGCTGTCAAAGTCCTCTGAAATATATACCTTATTTTCAATAGGCTCCGGTGTATTTGTCGGTGCAGGTGAATCTGTAGGAACAGCTGTCTCTGACGGAGCCTCTGTTTCTGACGGTTTCTCTGTCTCTGACGGTGTTTCTCCTCCTATCGGAGTAACAGTTCCTTCACCCTTAATAAGAACGTAATCAAGTCCTGAATCCTTTAATACAGAACTTGCCACCTTAAGAGTTGTATCCTCCGTAACGGTAAAGCTTTCACTTGAGCCTGTTACAAGTGAACCGGTTGTTGTCTGCTTGAACACCTCATTATCTCCGGCTGTAAATGTATAATCGACATCATTTGTGCCCCATACAGCCGACTCTATTGTATATGTACCTGCCGAAAGCTTAGCTACCTCAACACCCTCTGTCGGTACCTTATATGCTGCACCGCCCGAGCATCTTATAGTTGAATTTGCAACCTTTGAATCCTCTCCGAGATTCTCTCCCTCAACATAGTACAATGCCTTTGCATCTGTCTGTTCTGCATACTCAACATCAACATTCTGATCTGCTTCCGTACCTGTTAATTCCTTGCTGTAATATCCGCTTGACGGGCCCTGTTCTGTAGCATACAGCTTTCCATCTTTTAATATATACTTTGGATAGCACACATATGACTTTGAATCCTCTGTAAGCTCATATGATGATACAACACCTAAGTCAGTATTTCCGCTCTTTGCAGTTACAGTTGCATTTGTCTTTATAAGTTCTCTCTTTGTATATTTTATCTCTATTACTGTATCCTCGGTTACACTTTCAATCGTGTCGTTTCCACTCTCAATTGTATACTTGTAACCATCCTTGTTAAATGTATTTTCTACATTAGGAGTAAACGGATCTCCGTCTTTAACATCATAATCATTCGATGAAAGTTCTTCTCCGTCACAGGTTGTCTTTACTGTAACCTTATGGAATACAGAATTAGGGTCTGCTACCTTTACTACAAGCTTAGGTCTTAACTCCTCAGACGCTCCTTTACCGTAAATGTTTCCTCCAGCAGCACCGTTTGAATATGCAAATACAACCTCGTTCTCTCCGTTTTCTATCATAGCCTTTACAGCTGCTGTTGCATCTACTGTATATTCCTTATAAGAATTTGTTACATCATTAAATGACGCAAGGATTGTTGCCTGATTTTTTGAAAGTATCGGTATTGTACAATCAGCTGCTGTCTCACCTGTTAAATTAACAGTTGATGTAGGTACATAGCCAATATCAATAGATCTTGTTCCGCTAGCAGCATTAATATTTGTTGTTAACGTAGCACTTAAAATTTTCGATGAGTCACTCGGTAATTCTTCCGAATTAAAAGTAAAATCAGAATAAGCAGTAGCTATCCATCCTGACGTACCCCAACGATTATAATAATGAGTTTTCTCATCAAGGAATGTTCCCGGATTTGGATTTGAACCTCCCTGTGCCGATGCAGTATGTGCCAATGTTGCGGTAAGCTCTATATCCTCCGCAGAAGCACTAATGCAAAGTCCTGAGAATGCCGATGCCGTCATTGCAAGTGCTGTGAGCATTGACAGCGTTTTTTTAACGTTTCTCATTTTTCTCTCCCTCTTTCTTATAAAAAACTTTTATATGCATTTCTACATATACCATACTAAATATATTATACAATATTTATATAAACTTTACAAGTCAAAAAATCAGTGGTATATTACCACTGATTTTTGAACAAAATATATTTTTTGCCTAAAAATGTTCAATTTTTTAACTTTATATTACTGATATTATATCATTTCACAATAAAAAGCCACAAAAATAATGCAATTCATAAAATTTATTTATTATCTTTTACTGACTCAAGATGTGCCAGTCTTTTCTTTCTTGTATCATATATCACAATTGAAATAAATGCAAGTGACAGTACCGCAAGCGTTATAACCTTAGCCATTTATAAACCTCCAAGTTGTTTAACTTTGAATAATTATACTAATTCAATCGTTCCGTTAGCTTCCTTTATTTCAAAGAAGCATGGTCTTTCGTTAGGTGTTCTGTTCGGCTTATGAAGTGTGACATATTTCTTTCCGTCAAGTGCTTCAAAAATCATACCGTGACCGCCGTTTTCCTCAAACAGGCATTTGTCGAGATGAGTCCATTCACCGTTAATTTTTCCATTGCTGCTCTTGGCAAGACCTATTGCATAGCCCTTTTTTCCACCGCATGACCACAGCATCAGCAGGCTGCCGTCCTTTGTTTTATATAAATTAGGTCCGTCTGTTACATATGCAAGACAGTCCTTACCGTTTACATTCTGCTTTGCTCCCACCGTCCATGGAGCCTGTGACGAACGGAACAGCAATATCGGCTCTCCATCTGTCCCAGTTAAATCCTTCTTTAGCTTAACGGCATACATTTCACCGTCAATAACCTCTGTCCATTCACGGCAGAATACCATCCACGGTTCTCTGTCCTCAATATACATTGTACCATCAAGGCACTCCCAGCCCTCCGGAGTTATCGGCGAGCCTGTCAGCGGTTCAAACTCTCCGTCTGGTGCATTGCTTACAAGTATCTGTGTTGCTCTGCTGTGTGACGGACTCTTGAATGATGCAAACATATAAAATCTACCGTTATAAAAATAAACCTCCGGTGCCCAGAAATGCCTGTCTGCCCAAAAATCCTCTGATGGCTTGAATGCAGTAAAAGGTCCTTCCCAGTTTTCAAGGTCTTTACTCTTGTAGCTGTCAAAGCCTGTACCCTTATCACTCCAGCAGTTTTTATCCGTTGTTCCGTAAAGGTAATACATTCCGTCATGAACTAAAATATAAGGGTCTCTTATCTGTATTTCTTCTCTTTTTAACATAATACTCTAATTCCAATCTATTTCCATTTCGGTTCTTTTGGAAAGGGACACTTTCCCCTTTCCAAAAGACACCGAACCTGAACAACCGCTCCGCATAACATACATGTTGTACCATACGCAAGCTTATCACATTCAAGGCATTTTGAAAGCCTGCTGCTGTATATATCTTCATCAACAAGGCTCATTCCCGATGAGATAACCTCCCGCACCATAGGTGCAACATCCTCATCTGTCAAAACGGTTTTCAGACTGCATCGTTTACATTTTGCCATTATTCAACTGTCAAAACAGCTACCGACATTTTCGGTAATGTAACCTTAATTGTACCGTTGTTTAACTCTGCTTTAAGCTCTGTCGGGTGAAGCTTTTCTTCTTCGTCAAAATCATTGTAATCACACATATTCTGTGCTGCCATCACTTCGCCCGATACTGACTTATATTCAGCATCTCTGATTTCAATTTCAACGTCTTCACTGTCATCAAGGCTTGTATTGCAAATTGAAATTGTAAGCTTTTCGTTCTTCTCTGATGCACTCATACTAATCTTAGGAACAACTCTGCCGTTTACTTCCTTACCGTCACAGGTTACATCCGTATCTATATTTTCGGCATCCATATGCGGTTTCATCATCTTAAATACATAGTATGTAGGTGTAAGAACCATTTTCTCTCCCTCTGTAAGTACCATTGCCTGAAGTACATTTACCATCTGTGCAATATTTGCCATATGTACTCTGTCACAATGCTCGTGGAAGAAATGGAACATCATCATTGCTGATATTGCATCACGAATTGTATTCTGCTGATATAAAAATCCCGGATTTGTTCCCGGCATAACATTAAACCAGTTACCCCATTCGTCAACAATAAGGTCAATCTTCTTTTCAGGGTCATATTTATCCATTACGGTTATATGCTCCTTCATTATGCTGTCCATTCTCACAACGTCTGAAAGAAGTGAATAATAGCCGTCACGGTCAAACTTAACGCTGTCACCCTTGTCATTCCAGCCTCTTTCAAACTGATAGTTGTGAAGTGAAATAGCGTTCATTGCGTGCCCCGCATTCTTCATTACAACCTCGGTCCAGCGTGTATCACGTTCATTTGCTCCGCATGCTACCTTATATAAAGGCTCTTCGCCGTAATCTCTTATAAATACTGAATAACGTCTGTAAAGGTCTGCATAATATTCCGGTCTCATATTTCCGCCGCAGCCCCAGTTTTCATTTCCGACTCCGAAATATTTAAGCTTCCAAGGCTCTTCCCTTCCGTTCGCACGTCTTTCGTTTGCAAGCGGTGAATCTCCGCCAAATGTCATGTATTCAACCCAGTCACGCATTTCCTTAACTGTTCCGCTGCCGACATTACCGCATATATACGTCTCTGTTCCAAGCTGTTCGCAAAGCTCGAAAAATTCATGCGTACCAAAATGGTTATTTTCCACAACTTTACCCCAGTTTGTATTTACCATATACGGTCTTTTTGACTTTTCGCCTAT
>USPO01000131.1 GCA_900556575.1 uncultured Eubacteriales bacterium | reverse complement strand
ACAACAGATGATAACTTTGATAAATGGTTCGTAGGATTTACACCGTATTATGTAGGTGCCGTATGGTACGGTTTTGATACACCGTCATCCATCTCAGCTGCCGGTGTAAGCGGAAATCCATGTATATCAGCATGGAAAAAGGTTATGGATAAAGTACATTCCGGATTGTCTAAAAAAGAACTTGATCAACCTTCAGGAGTGGTTGAAGAAAAGATATGTCTTGATACAGGCAAGCTTGCTGTTAGCGGCTGCGACACTGTTACGGCATATTTTATAGAGGGTACACAGCCTAAGGAGAAGTGCAATAATCGTGTTGATAAATCAAGCATCGGAAACAGTTCATCGTCTTCAAGTAAATCAACCGAAGCACCTAAAACAACAGAAAAGCCTTCGGCAACAGAGAAGCCTTCGGAGGATAAAAAATCCGAAACATCATCAGAAAATAAATCCTCCGGTTCATCATCAGGCAATTCATCGGGTAATTCATCTTCAAATGGATCATCATCAAGTGAATCATCATCCGGAAGTTCTTCGCATGAAAGCTCTTCAAGTGAAAGTTCTTCAAGCAGTTCTTCAAATGAGAGTTCATCGGGTGAGTCTTCAAACAGTTCCAGCTCATCATCATCAAGCGAAGGAACAGCCGCAGAATCAAAGAATTTTGATGAATAAATAATATAGACACCGAAAAGGCAGCATTAAGGTTTTTATATACCTTTCCGCTGCCTTTTCTTTGCTTTTCAAAAGGGTTCTGTTTGAAATGGATTTAATGATTAATTATTTGCAGTCGCTTGTATCTTTCTTGTTAGTAAAGCTCTGGTTCTTCTTATCAGTTGTCTGGTTGTTCTTCTTATTTGTAAAGCTCTGATTCTTCTTATCGGTTGTCTGATTGCTCTGCTTGTTTGAGTAGCTTTTATTATTCGTAAAATTGCTCATTGAAGCTCACTTCCTTTCTACAGATGTATTTTACCCGCACTCAATTTTTTTATTCTTTATTTTTAAATTATTTTTTTACCAAAATTTATGTCGATTTTTGGTACACGAAAACCAATGATTTTTATAGGAACTGTATCGCCTTTTGAAGTATTTATATTTGAAGGAGGTTTTGCTATGCAAATTTATACTGAAAAAAATTCACTTATAATAGCTCCGGAAGGAGATATTGATCATCACAGCGCTGAAAAAATCCGCCGCGAAGCAGATAAATGCCTTGAGAGCAGCGGGATTATAAATATTGTTTTTGACCTTTCAAAAACGGCTTTCATGGATTCATCAGGCATAGGAATGATTATAGGCAGATACCGAAAGGTTAGTATTCTCGGCGGTAAAATAACAATCAGAAATGCCGATGATGCACTAATGCGTATAATCGGTATTTCCGGACTCAGCAACATTGTAACTATAGAAAAGAGGTGCTAAAATGAACAAAATGAAACTTGAATTTCTAAGCACATCACAAAATGAACGCTTTGCAAGAGGTGTTGCCTCCGCATTTGTGCTTGAACTTGACCCCACACTGAGAGAACTTTCCGAAATAAAAACAGCTGTTTCTGAAGCAGTAACAAATGCTGTAATTCACGGCTATCAAGGTTCATATGGCATTATAACAATGGAAGGAAATACATCCGGCTCTGTTGTTGAATTCAAAATTTCAGATACCGGTACAGGAATACCGGATATTGATAAAGCAATGGAACCTATGTATACCGGAAAACCCGAACAAGAACGCTCAGGACTCGGCTTTACAATTATGCAAAGCTTTATGGACGAGCTTATTGTTGAAAGTGAGCCCGGCAAAGGTACTATTATTACCATGAGGAAGAAAATTGGCACAGCCGAATAATATGAGTCTTTTAGAACGCATACAAAATGGCGATGCCGACGCAAAAAGGCAAATGGTAGAAGAAAATCTTCGCCTTGTTGAAAAAATCGCACTGCGGTTCAGGGACAGAGGCTGCGAAATGGAGGAAATAGTCCAGGTCGGTGTAATAGGACTCATAAAAGCAATAGATAAATTTAATTTAGAATACAATACTCAATTTTCTACATACGCATATCCGGTAATAGAGGGTGAAATCAAACGTTTTCTTCGTGATGACGGAGGTATAAAAGTAAGCCGTTCATTAAAAGAAACAGCCGCCGCCGGCAGACGGACAGAGGAAAAATTAAGAAAAAAACTTGGCAGAGAACCTTTAATCAGTGAAATATCCGATGAATGCGGAATTCCTGCCGATGAAATAGCCGAGGCATTTTCAGCCGCAGCCCCGATGCGTTCAATATACGAAAGTGTATATGACAGCGGCTCCGGGGACATAATTTTAGGTGATACAATAGCCGATGAACCACAGGAAGACAATGTAATCAACAAAATTCTTATAAATCAAATACTTTCAGCTCTAAATCCCAGAGAAAGAAAAATAATAGAAATGCGGTACTTTGAAAACAAACCTCAGAGAGAAATTGCAGAAGAAATCGGTGTATCTCAAGTTCAGGTATCAAGACTCGAGAAAAAAATTCTTTCACGTTTAAGAGAAATAATTTAGATAAACTATTGCAATTTTCATTATCTTGCATCTCAAGTTCAAAAAAAGTAGTTGACAGGGCTATTCTTTTGTGATACAATGAAATAAAAAGATAGGAGTGATTTTTATGACGAGTATTTTAAACGTTCCGATAGATAGCGATGAGAGAGCGACAGCCGAACATATTTTCTCAGCAATGGGAATGGATATTATCACAGGAATAAATATTTACTTGAAGAAAGTAGTAGCTGATAGAAAAATACCGTTTGAAATATCCGATAATAGCAACTATGAAAATGACATCTTCTATTCTGAAAGCAATGTTAAATATTTAGAGGGTATCATGAATGACATTAAGAACGGTAAAGCACATTTTTCAGAGCATGAATTAATCGAGGTTGACTAATGGGACTACAATGGGAAGATAGAGCATGGGACGAATATATACATTGGCAAGCACAGGATAAAAAGACGTTAAAGAGAATAAATGCACTGATTAAAGATATACAAAGAAATCCATTTGATGGAGTTGGAAAACCCGAACCATTACGAGGAAGATTATCTGGATACTGGAGCAGAAGAATTGACGATAAAAACAGAGTTGTTTATTACAAGCAAGACGAAATTATATATATTGTTTCATGCTACGGACACTATGACGATAAATAATAAATCATACTGAATTATAAGGCTTTAGGATTGATAAATTTCAGTCTTAAAGCCTTTTTCATTCGCTAATATTTTACCTTACTTTTGACATAAGACCATATAGGAGCTATTAAAAACCTTTTTTCTTTTTATTTTGTAAAAATACACAATGCATTTAATCAAATAATCGTAAAAACTATCAAAAAATTTCTTTTGGGTATTGACAACTACACTAATTTATGATATAGTATAATACAATTAGTAAGTATTTATTACTCATTAAACTTAATAGGAAAGGAATGATTTTGTATGAAGGACGAAAAAACTCTTAACACCACAGTCCAGTCGGAAGATGAGCAGACAAAGCTTTCTGAAAATTGGCCGGAGGAAGCCGTACAGGATATTCTTGACTATATTGAGGAACAGGGAATTTATATCAGAGAATAACTTTTTCATAATCATATAAACGGCAAAGGGGCTGTTCATTTTACATGGACAGTCCCTTTGTACGTATTATAGATTAATCCTCAATATAAATTATATACTGACGGTACAATGCACAGCCGCAAAAAATCCGCTGTATAAATTGCGTTACAGCGGATTTTTTTATTATTCTTGTACTCCTATGTACTCTGAACTTCCAAAACCAAGTATTAATGTAAATATTGGTGGAAGTAATACAAGTCCAACGGTAAACCCAACAGCATGTCCAAATGCTTTTGAAAGCTTATATGATTGCATAATTCCAATGACTATAACTACTATATTTAATATAACACCTATAACTGATGTAACAGGATTTCCGATACCGTTTAAAATTCCTCCGATTAATGCTAATACAACAGTAATCCAAAAAACAGATGTCTTCCATGAGATTTTATAAAGTATATATCCATTATAAATCGGTATTATAGATTTCCATCCTGCCTCTCCTGCTTTTGTGAATATTTTCCAATTAGCAATTACAAGAACTATATAAAATATTAAACTTGCAATAACAGCTGAAATAGTTGAAATCTCCAAAAAGTTCATCGCTATTTTCTCCTTTCGTTTAATTTTTTAAATATTATTTCAATATTCTATTATCATTATAGCATATATTTTTCACAAAATCAAGTCTTTTTTCATATTTTTTTTATATATTTTTTATATTTTGTTTAGCACAAGCTTTAATAAAATTCTTAGCAAAGTCTATATTGGAATAGAAATGTATATGAGGAAATCCCGCATATAGATTCTTCGATGCATTGATACAACGTGTAGACCAACCGGCACGCTCTGCCTCAAAGCTTCCTCCGCTCGATGTACTGTGGTGTGTACGCTGTTCATACGACGCTATCTTTTCTCCCTTATCACAGAGCATATTATCTTCAAGTGCTTTTAATGTCACATAAAAATATCCCGGTGTATTATTATTAATCATGCATTTTCCATCCACAACTCCGACCATAGAATATTCCGCAGTCGTATAGTCCTGAAAGTTTTTGTGCAGATACATATATCCGCCGCCTTCCGCAATTGTAGGAAGTCCGTTATCCACCGCTTCTTTTATTGATTTAAGCATGCTTTCATTTTCCGAAAGACGCTTTGCATGGAGCGGCATATATCCATCACCAAGGTACAGTCCGTCAATTCCCTCCGGCAGCTTTTCATCCTCAATAGGTGAAAATTTAATAAGCTCTGCGCCAAGATTTCTTAAAAGCTCCAAATTATTTTCATAATAAAAGCTGAATGCATTATCATATGCATATGCTATTTTAACATCAGCTATTTTTTCCGGTTCGTTAAAATCATAATGAATATCCGGTGCAGAAGCCGCTGTTTCCAATATCTCATCTATATCTATCGTTTCTTCTGCAATCTTTGCAAGTTTCTTTACCCTTGCTCTCATATCTTCAAGTTCAAGTTCTGTGGCAAAGCTTAAATGACGGCTGACAGGCGCTTTATCTTCAACCTTTGGAAAATATCCGAACGCTTTCAAGCCCAATTTTTCACACTCCTGCTTCATAAGCGGATATATAGAACCCCTTATGTCGGAAAATATTATTCCCACAATATTATTCTTTGCATATTCCATATACCCTTTCATAACGGCTCCGATACTCACTCCTCTGCCGCTGCAGTTTACCACAAGTATAACAGGAGTATTTGTCCACAAT
>USPO01000130.1 GCA_900556575.1 uncultured Eubacteriales bacterium | reverse complement strand
TTAAATGCTAAAGACTGTCCTTCTCCCTTTACCTTTGACGAATTAAGCACTGTTCTGCCACCTATTATCGATGAACCCTTATTTGAGGCATATCCGTTACCCTTTGGTGAATATACCTTTTTATCGGATGTTACGAATCCTGACGCTATTTCTGCACCATTATTTACATCATCCGAAATAAACGTATAGTTAGCTGTAATTACCTCTGTCGGAATCTCATCTGTCGGTGCCTGAGTATTTTTCGGTTCATCTGTACTCTTTGGCTCATCCGTCGGTTTTTCCGTATTCTTCGGTTCATCTGTCGGCTGACTTGTCTCTGCCGGTTTCTCTGTTGCTGCGGCTGTCTCCGGAACAAATTCAAATCCGAAGAAATCTGTACCGCCGCCTGCTGTATAAGCATAATAAACCGTATTTGCATTTACCTTTGCTTCAAACTTAATATACTGCGATGCCCCGGACTCATTTGTATAATTTACAACCGTATTTCCTTCTGCATCATTAATCACGAATGCTTTTCCCGCACTTGCTTTTGCATATGCATAAAGAATACCATTCTTTGAAGGCACAACCTTCATTGATGCTCCTGTTGCTCCAAAATCCTTAAGTCCCGGATTTGTACCGCCCGATAAAAGCTTTGTAAGCCTGCCGTTCATCCCTTCCGGAGTTTCGACAGCATTTAAGTTTATATCAGTTCCCTTAAATTCAACAGCCTTATATAGCATATCTTCATTAGCAAATACTGCAAAATCTGTTCCCTCGCTGAGATTTTTTCCTGCCGGAATTTTTGCTGTATTTTCCTTAGAATCCGGCTCCATTACCTCTCCGTCAGATTCCTTTGCATACCATACGCTCATTGCTGCCGGCTCTGCCGGTTCATTTGTCGGTACTTCCGTATTCTTCGGTTCTTCTGTATTCTTTGGTTCTTCCGTCGGTGCATCTGTTGCTGCTGCCGATGATTTAGGAGCATAAACAATCTTTGAAAGACCGACATTATTATCACAGCCTATTTTTACTTCTGCTCCGCCGCTTACCTCTATTGTCTGCTTTACACTCGGATTATCAGTTCCTACTGTCGGAACAGTTGTCGTATTCCCGCTCTGTTCAACTGTAAGGCTTCTTATATCCGTATTTGGTTTTGTTGCACTTCCATGTCTTACATATACGGTTAATGTACCATCCTTTGACGGTGTGTATGTAAGGTATCTTGCATCAGCAGATGATTTTCCTCCGAACTTTAATAATCCTATTACAGTTTCACCGTCATAGTCAAAATCACTTCCCGTACTTCTGTCAATCTCAAAAGCATTGCTGTATTCCTGCTTTGATTCATTGACAGTACCTTTAGCATAAGCTGTAAGTCCATTTCCAAGGTCGGTATTTTCAATATACCATTCCTTTTCCTTGCCGCTTGCATTTGTAAGCTTTACACCTTCGGGAGCATTGTCCGCAAATGTCCATACTATTGTTCCGTCATCCGAAAGCTCTGCCGCAGAGGCAAAAGGAATCATGTATGCAATTATAAGCGACAATGCGACAAATATACTCAAAAATTTTCTTGTCTTCATATCATTATATCCCTTCATGAGATTAAGCTGCCAAGGCTGCCGCCTATTGCAGCAGCCTTAACCGATTTAACTATCAATCCTTCTCGTAAACCATGATTTCATTCAATGTTCCCATTGCCTTTGAACGTGCAAAAGCTGTATCATTCTTCTGAACATCTTCCATAGTTCCAACTTCAAGCTTATCCGAATCTACATTATATGTATAAACATATGTATCATCCTGATTAAGATTAAGCGGACGATAATAGTCAACCATATTTACCTTTGAATTCTTATACTTTGTTCTCTCTTCCTCGTTCAATGCACAGAGTACCGAAAAATCATTATATCTCATTTCTATCTTGCCAAATCCAATATACAAGTCATCACTGAATTCAATCTTTGTTACCGCACCTGTCTTTGACCATCTCTCATAGTAACCTTTCGGGTCATCATAGGTGAGCTGTCCTGCTGTATGGATTGCATCATAGTTATTAAATATAAGTCTATATGCTCCAACTTCACCATCTACATTTAATGTATACTGAAGTGCATCGCCGGTATGAAGCTGCTTACCCGGAAGTTCTGAGTTATAACCAAGGTCAAAATTTTCATTGCCTGTATAGTTCATCCAACCATCCTCATATGTAACACAATCCGTATCCTCAGTAAATGTGAGTGTCTTTGCCTCACCCTTTTCATAACCTTCTACACGAACAACCGGCTCATCATCTTCATCAACACCATTTAATACCTTGCTTACAAAGAACAAACTGTCACCCTTTGATACTGTATCCTTAATATCCTCTTTTATTACCAATGCTCCAATACGTCCGTTTCTATCAACATCATAGCATGTAATATCCGAATAAATTCTGTTCTCAAGGTCTGACATTTTCATTATTCTGTAATCTGAATCAACATCTCTATCATAACGCGGAATATAGAAAATAGTTGTATTATCATTTACTATTGAACGTCCCATAATTCCACCGATATATCTGATTGAACTCTTCGACCAGTTCTTAACAAACGATGACTCGCTGTAATAATCAGGATTTGCTGTTACATCATACGGTCTGTTCATGTTTGCAATATAGCCATCATTTTTAAGTCTAAATGTAATAAAATCACCTGCGGCAATTGCCTTTGTAACCTCATTATACATTGTCTTTTTGCCATTTACAACAGTCTTTTCCTTTACGATAAACTGTTTTTGCTCACCATCCTGAGTAAATAACTTCACATATGCTTCCTGCTTGTCATAATCTGAAGTAACGCTCTTTACATATGCATATTTAAGGTTAGATGTTTTGGTTTCGATTGTTCCTACTATCTTACCGCTCTTTGTCGCAGCTAAGCTTACACTATCCCCTGAATTGACTGTTGTATTGCAATACTTTGACACATCATACTGTGTTCCGCCAACACTTATTTCATTATCCGCCTTTGAAACATATTCAACGATACCTTCAATGACATTTCTCTGAATATCAATGTAAACCTCATCTGCCTTTGCAGCTCCTTCGTTTTTGCATTCATTCACAACAAGTACATCATTAATCTGGATATCTTCAAACTTTGCCGGAATACCATCTAATGTTATATATACATCCTGATTATCTGTATCAAGGTCAAGTGCCGATGCAAGATATGGCGAAGCTCCCTCCTCTGTTGAATTTGCAGCATATATTGTCTTATTCTTCGCATCCACTCTCTCAACAAGGATATGCTTTTCATCATTGACAATAATTACATTTGCCGCTTTTTTTCCTGTGTTTGATATGAAAGTAACATCGCCCTCCGCAATATTTAAAATATCGGAAAGCCTATTATAATTCGTATAAAGTCTGCCATTATAGATTACCTGTGCACCTGCTGCAATATCCTGTGTCTTAGTTTTATTATCGGCTTCATATCTAACATTATCTCCTGTAACTGTTAAATCCTGTGCCTCAACTTTCAATATTTTATTATCCGCATCTCTCGGAACAACAGCAACAAGACGCATTGAACCTTCATCATCATCAATATAATAAGCTCTTACGCTAAGTCCAAGATAATCCTTAATATTTGGTATATTGCATTCCATTATTTCTCCGCTAACAGATACCTGCGTGTCCGAAAGGCTTATACCATCAAGGCTTGCTTCTCCAACACCCTGAATTATACCCTTCATATCATAAACATCCCAAAAAGTTTCAAGAAATGTATCTTCATTCACTTCTGTATAGCCATGTTTATTGTCTGTCATCGGGTTTGCCATCATAGTATTATAAATAAGAACCGCAGCATCTCCCTTATTTACCTGTGTATTTGTTGCCATTTTTAAGTTATTTGCAAGCTTTAATGTTGAAGCAACCTTTATTACACCGCCTGGATAACCGCCATACTTCTGTGCCTCGTCACCATAACCCAGACAATTAACAAGTATTCTTGCTGCTTCTGAATATGTTATAATCTCAGTTGGATTATACGTCTTTGTTCCTGTCGGAATAACTCCTATGTCTGCCAAAAGATTGATTGCGCAGCCCTCTTCTGTGCTTATATCTACATCTGTATATGCACTGTTACCCATCTTTCCTTCTGTAACATCAAGCTTCATCATTTTTGCAGCTGCTACCGCAAACTGACCTCTTGTCATATAATCCTCTGAACCGAAATTATCATCATCCTTTGCTGACATAATTCCAAGTCCTTCTGCCAAGGTTATTGAAGTTGACTCCATTGTATTTGTAGGTACATCATTATATGCCATTGCTGAAAAGCTTGATGCAGATAATGCTAATACCAAGCATAAAATTGCTATCTTCTTTTTCATATTGAAATTCCTTTCTATGCTGTACTATAAAATTATATAGGATACAGATACCGCCGCCAATACGGCGGTATCTTAATTATTTAGTTCTGTGCTGAAATAAGCTCGTATATTATCTTTGCTGCCTGAGCTCTGTTTGCCTCTCCCTGAGGAGCAAAACCTCCATCTCCAGTGCCATTTACAATACCTGACTTATATAAGGTTTCAACACTTTCCTTTGCATAATCAGCTATATCTGCATCATCATTAAAGCCTTCATAGCTCTTATCTGATGACAGGCTAAGATTAATAGCATTTGCAAGTCTTACGCTCATTACCGCCATATCCTGTCTTGTGACCTTATCATTCACTCCAAAGCTTCCATCCGGGCGACCGTTTACAATTCCCATTGATGCAGCCATTGCAATTGCCGCATAGCACCAGTCACCGTCCTTGACATCTGTAAAATCACAGCTTGCACTGTCACCTACAAGTGAGAAGCCTCTCATAAGCATTGTAATAAACTCTGCTCTTGTTACAGCTCTGTCCGGTGCAAAGCAATTACTTCCGACACCTGTTACAACTCCCTTTTCGTAAAGTGCATTTACAGCCGGAACAGCCCATGCATACGCTCCCATATCATTGAACTGTGAATTTACATGGTCTGAAACTGACGGTGTCGGTGTCGGTTCTGTGTCCTTATCAACCTTAGGTGATGTATCAAAATCTCCGTCACGTATTACTGTTCCGCCTGATGACGAACCGCCTCCGCCGCCTCCGGAAGGTTTGCCTCCCGAATGTCCGGGTTCTACATCATCTCTGTCCGAATTCTTGTCATCCCATCCATTATATGCATACATATATTCTACATATACATCCTCTGTACCTGCAAGACGTGAACCGATCTGCCATCTCTGAATAGCCGTCATGCCATCCGAATCATGGTTGCTGTATTCAAGGTTTTCGGCTATAAGCTCACCGTTAATGTATACCGAACAGGTCTTTTCCACACTGTCTGTACGCATTTCAATGTCATACCATTCTTTGT
>USPO01000129.1 GCA_900556575.1 uncultured Eubacteriales bacterium | reverse complement strand
TCATATCGGTCATTGTAAGCCTTACGGACTGTTCCTCATCTCCGCTTCCCGACCTTGCAATCTTGAGCAAATACCCATGACCTGCATTTTCTTCTATTTCCGCACCTGCCGATGCCAAATAAAACATTCCATCATCTATGTATGCACTGTCAATTTCTGTTTCAGGAATGTATTCCGGTTCTGCCTCTGCAAAAACATTTACCGGTATGCATGATGCGGTCATAGCTGCCGTAAGCATTGCGGAAATTATTCGTTTAACTCTCATATTTGCGCCTCCTTTATTTTTTTAGTGCTTTTTTAGACATATACTGCCAACTAAAAGTACCAAATGTTTAGTTACAGTTCATTATATCATAAAAACAGCACCAAAACCGCACCAAAAAAGCAGCTGCATATATTTTTTGCAGCTGCTTTTTTTAGTTCTCAAAACTAATGGTTATCTTTTCTCCGTCATTGCAGGCTTTTGTTTTGGGGAAAATTTTCAATGCAGTATTAATATACTCCTTCGGATGCTCCATCGACGGACTGTAATGCGTGAGCCAAAGCTCCCTCACATTTGCCTCCTTTGCAAGCTCTGCCGCCTCATACATCATCATGTGACAGGTTTCCTCTGCCCTTTTAAGCTTTTCCGCATCTCCGTACATTCCCTCACATATCAGCAAATCAGCATTTTGGGCATTTCTGACTATTGATTGAACCGGTCTTGTATCAGTTGCATATACTACCTTAATTCCTTTTCGTTCTTCACCCAAAACCATATCTTTGGTATAGGCTTTGCCGTCAAGCTCTACAACGTCATTTTTTTGAAGCAAACTCCAAATCTTTTTTGGTACTCCGTTCTTTAAAGCCTTTTCAACATCGAATTTTCCGGCTCTCTTTAACTCTATTTTATACCCCAGACATTCAACGGTATGCCGGACTCTAAACGGTGTTATAATAAATCCGTCAAGCTCTATCGGTTCTTCCGGATTTATTATCTCTATAAATTTTATATCAAACGGAAGTCCTGGAGCGATAACCCTAAGAGCATTTACAACTCTTTCAACACCTTTCGGTCCTATAATTGTCAGCGGTTCTTCTCTGCCCTCATTTCCCATTGAAAGTAGCATTCCGGGGAGTCCGCTTAAATGGTCCGCATGAAAATGAGTTATACATAAAACACCAAGCGGTTTAAATGTAAATCCGGCAAACTTCATTGCAATCTGCGTTCCTTCACCGCAGTCAATCATCAAAGTTTTTCCGTTGCTCCTGAAAATCGCCGATGTAAGCCAGCGATTTTTGAGCGGCATTGTTCCTCCTGTTCCAAGAAGGCATACATCAAGCATTTGATGCCTCCAAAGTACTTATTCTTGTATCTGAAGTACAAGTGAATATTGCAGCAAGCTTTAACGAGTCAAGGAACTTAACGGCATTTGCCCATATGCTCCTTACTCCGAAGGAATTTTCACTTGATACACTGTTTCGCAAATATTTATCCGCAAGCGGTTTATATCTGCTGCTTTCCATTTCGGAATAATATCCGGAAAGTATGCATTTTATCTTTATCTCCATTTCATTATCTCCCTATTTATTTTTACAGTAAAATTATATCTTATGTTATAACTTAAGTCCAAATCAAAAATCTGCCATAAGTCATGCCTTCTGCAATCAAATCATCGATATTGTTCCGATCTAAAAATATCAATATTTCTATATGATTGATTACATATTCTACATATATATAATACCATAATTTTATCCTTTTTTCAAGTACTTTTTCAGGCTATACTATATCATATCACCTTATTTGCCGCTTTCTGTCTGTCTTTGCTTTCCATCTGCTCCTATTTTAAAATTTTCTTTATATATCAGCTCATCGAGGGATACAAATTCATAGCTTTTTTTCAAGCCTTTAATTATCTTCGGCAAAAGCTTTGCCGTGAGTTTCGTTCCGTTATGCATTAAAATTATATCTCCGCTGTCTGTTTTTGCAAGCTTTGATAATATGCTCACTTCTGACGCACTATCCTTATAATCAATCGAATCGATCGACCACTGTACGCATATTTTTCCCATACTTTCAACAGACTCAATTGCATTATCATTATACGCACCCGATGGCATACGCATATACAGCGGTACTTCCCCGCAAACCTTTTTTATGCACTCGTCCGCTTTTTGCACATCTTTCTGAATATCCTGCGCATTCATTTTACTGTAATCAGCGTGATTATATGAATGATTTCCCACAATATGTCCCGCATTATGTATTTTTTCCACAGATGAAGGATACTTTTCCACGAAATCTCCGGTTACAAAAAATGCCGCCGTACACTTATTATCTTTTAGAGTTTGTAAAATCGAATCTATGTCATCATCATTCCACGCACAATCAAATGTAAGTGCTATTTTGTTATCATTTCTGTCCACATTATACACAGGCAGCTGCCGCCCGTCTGTTGAATTAAATGTATCCAATGCGTTGGGTGACAGCATTAATAATATCGCCGCAGCCACCGCCGCAAATCCTATTAGTATTGTCCGTGCCTTTACCACTATTATATGCATATGTATTCCCTCCGTTTTTCTGCCTGTCTTTTATTATTACATTATATGCACTAATAGGAATTTTATGCTTTAAGGTGCCGCAGCACAACAGAATTTTTCAACAACCGCATAAAAAACAAGTTTTTACTATGCTGTATTTTATCTTAAACAAGTAATTGCATTTTAATATACTCCCAAAAAGCGAAAACGGACCGTTCCTAAAATTAGGAACAGTCCGTAAAAGCACAAATATTAATTTCTGATTAGAACTTGTTTACTAAAGGTTCTGTTGTTGATGCCGGTGCATCTTCTCCATTTTCCTGTTCAAGCGGGAGTCCTGTCTCGTGATCAACCGAATCATCAGCCTGGAACGCTTCGTCAAGTTCAGCAACAACCTTTTCGCCGCCCTTAACCTTCCACTGTTCAACAGCTGCTCTCCAGCCTGCCTCATCAATGTTTCCAAGGATAAACTTTGTGTTAGCCTCTGTGATAATATCATCGAGTGCTGTACCCATTAATGCTGCTGTATTTGATACATACGGCTCTGCCGGGTTAGCTACTGTGTAGTTTACATTATCCTTCTGAACCTTATCAACCTCTTCTGCACACTTTGTTGCGAAAGGTACATCCAAATTTGTATTGCCTGTAATAAGCGGGAGACACTGGTTAAGGTCAGCAAATTCCTTATCGTACTTTGTTATATCCTTACCGTTCTCATCCTTAAACTTCTGATACTTACCATTGACAATTTCGTAATGTCTGCCCTCAATACCCTTATTCATAAGGTCTGAAATATCCGGATCCTCAAACTTATCCATCAATGTTAAGCATTCATCAAGTTCTTCCTCATTCTTAACCGAAGCCTTCGGGAAAGCAAAGAAACCGTTATAACCGATTGTCGGATATACTCTCTTCTTCTCGCCTTCCTTCGGAGCAACACCGCCGAATACACCGATTTCGGCATCCGGCATATTGTTCTGAACACGTCTTGCACGGTCACATACGTCTATGATAATACCGCCCTGACCCGAAATCATCATTTCGTTCCATCTCTCAGGGTCATATGTAGCCCAGCTCTGGTTTACAAGACCTTCATCGTTAAGCTTCTTAACGAACTTAAGTCCTTCCATATACTCGTCAAAGTAGAATGCCGGCTGGAGATGACCGTCCTTAACACCGTAAGTGTTCGGAGCACCTGCCCAAATTGTAATAACCTGAATCGGTGTTGCAAGTGATGTAAGAATCATACCGAATGTATCATCTACACCGTTGCCGTCCGGGTCATTATACTTGAACTTCTTGCAGACATCATAGAACTCATCAAGAGTTTCCGGATAATGGTCATATCCGATATTCTTTAACCAGTCCTTACGAATTGTTACACCGTTACGTCCAAGTGAACGTGATGAATAAATACCGTAAACACGTCCGTCAATCGACATATTATGAAGTGTTTCTTCGTTAGCCTGTGCAAGATTCGGGAACTTATATGTTCCGTCGTCATTCTTTTCCTTTATCTTATCTGTAATATCCCAGAAAGTGCCGTGACGGCAGTTCTGAATAATAGCTGCTGTCTTTGACGGGAGCTTCATGATATTCGGATATGTATCGGCAGCCATAGCAGCCGTTACCTTTTCACCGTAGTTTGATGAAGCAGCAAATCTAAGCCTAATATCTACACCTAACTTTTCTTCAACCTCTGCAATAATCGGGTTCTGACTTGCATCGTCCGACGCAGCAGCCGGTGAATAGTTTGTTGTCATAATTGAGATTGTTCTCTTGCCATCATCAGTAGTTGTAATCTGGTCTGATGTCTGACCACAGCCTGCAAGGCTTCCTGCGAGGAGAGCCGCAGTCATTGCAGCCAAAGTAATTTTTTTCCACATAATTTTCTATGTCCTCCTCTCGATAATCAACCCTTAACGGCACCGACCATAACGCCGGCAGCGAAGTACTTCTGTAAGAACGGATATACGCAGAGAATCGGAACAGTACCGATAACGATAACCGCCATCTTTAACGCATCACCCGGAGGCTCTACATTCGGATCTGAGTTATCCTGTGACTGCATTACCAAGTTTCTTAATACAAGCTGGAACGGATACTTCTTCTGGTCGTCCAAGTAAAGTAACGCACCAAAGTAGTTGTTCCAGTGACCAACGGCATAGAAAAGACCGAAGGTTGCAAGACACGGAAGTGATAACGGAAGTGCAATCTTAACGAAGATACCAATATCCGAACATCCGTCGATAGCAGCTGCCTCTTCAAGTGACGGAGGAAGCTCCATAAAGAAGTTTCTTACAATAAGCATATTATATGCTGAAATAGCACCCGGTAAAATAAGTGCTGCGTATGAGTCATACATACCTAAGTTCTTAACAAGCAAGAATGTAGGGATCATACCGCCGCCGAATACCATGGTGAAAAGAACCATGTTTAAGACGAACTTCTTACCCTTAAGGTCACTTCTTGAAAGACCGTAAGCCATTGTTGCTGTAAAGAATAAGTTAATAAGTGTACCGATTAATGTTACACAAATTGATACAGCGAGTGAACGAAGAACTGTTCCGCCGTATGAGTTCATATCAAATACCTGTTCATATGCATTCGTCGTCGGTGTCGGCGGGAAAAGGAACAACGGTTTTGACTGAATATCTGCATCTGTTGCAAATGATGCTGCGATAACGTAGATGAACGGGATAACCATTACTATTGCGAGCAATGTAAGCACTACATAGATAATGACTTCACTAATCATATCTCCTACGCTTCTTCTTTTTATACTAAGCATTTTTGTACTTTCTCCCTTCTATTAGAATAATCCGGCCTGACCCACTGCCTTTGCGGCACGGTTTGCAAGCTGAATACA
>USPO01000128.1 GCA_900556575.1 uncultured Eubacteriales bacterium | reverse complement strand
TAAGACTTCTTTTGCTACTAAATTTATCTTTTGCTCATCTGCCTTATCTAATGTAAGTGTAGCTATATTATCATTTTTAGAGCATAATTTTACACTTTCATAATTTGCAAATCCAAAGTTTAAAAGACTAGTTGCATCTTTAAATCTTTCAGGTGATGTCTCTGCGCCTAAAGTTACTGCAACTAAATGAGTGTCTCCTCTTTTAGCTGAAGCTGATAAACAGTATTTAGCTTGTTGAGTAAATCCTGTTTTAACTCCTGTAGCTCCTTGATAATGCTTTATTAATTTATTTGTATTAGCAAGTCCTACTGTAATTTGCTTCTTACCAACTACAACTTGATCCATCCAAGTTGTTAAGTATTTACTTATAACATCATGTTTTAATAGCTCTCTAGACATTATAGCTATATCATGAGCTGATGTATAATGATTATCTACAGGAAGTCCATTAGTATTTACAAAATTAGTATCCTTCATGTTTAACTCTTTAGCTTTAGCGTTCATCATATCTACGAAACTCTCTACACTTCCACCTATATACTCTGCCATAGCAACGCATCCGTCATTTGCAGATGCTACCGCTATACCCTTAAGCATATCGTTCACCGAAAGCTGCTCTCCCGCCTCAAGAAACATTGTCGAGCCGCCGTAACTCATGGCATTTTCACTTACGGGAATCATCGTATCAAAATTCAGATTACCCGCCTCTATCTGCTCCATTATCAAAAGCATTGTCATAACCTTTGTGACGCTTGCAATCGGCAGCCGTTCATCGGGATTATCCTCATAAAGTACCCGTCCTGTCGATGCTTCGATAAGAATACATGATTTCGCATCTGTTTCAAGCTTTACCGTATTTTCCGTACTTTTTGTATTTTCCGATGAATTACCGCTCTTTTCCGCATATACATTAACCGTGCATAGCACAAGCATCAATGCAAGCATTGCTGAAATTATTTTTTTCATGCTTATTTCCTCCGATTTTTAATATAGCTGTTAATGCTATTATTTGCAATTTCGGAGAATTAATTCATTATTCGGCACAAATTTTATCTTTAAATCCCTCAAATGTCTTTTGACCTATTCCGCTGACATCCATTATATTCTCTATTGTTTTGAACGGTCCATTCTGTTCACGATATTCAATAATTCTCTTTGCTGTCGATTCGCCTATTCCGTTAAGCTCATCAAGCAGTTCTGCAGAGGCTGTGTTTATATTTATTTTGTCATTTATTACCTCATCAGCCTCCGACCTTTCAGCATATAATGCATCTTTATCCGTATCATCAAGTGCAATTGTTTCCACTTGAATTTTATTGCTCGTATAATGTTCCAAAAATGCTCCCAATGCAACCGCCGCAGTAAATACCACCGCATATTTTACAAACTGCTTTACCTTCTGACCCTTACTTTTTTTCATTCCTTCATCTTTCCTAACAATTTTCTTTAAATATAAATACTTGATTTATTCTATCGCTACTAAAAATAAACCAATTAATAAAACGCAGAAAACAGGACCGGTGTAACAGTCCTGTAATCTTACGCTTATATTAAATTATTACGCTATTATTTTGCAATTATTTCTTTCCACTTTTCATAAGCAGCATCCCACTCCGCACTATCCTCCGGAGTATATTCCGCTATATCAAAGCTGTTTCTTACAACTTTACGTCCCTCGTTAATATCCTTAATAGCACCCATTGCAATAGCCTGTACTATGACATTACCGATTGAAGTAGCCTCAACAGGTCCTGCGTTTACAACTCTCTTTGTTGCATTTGCGGTGAACTGACAAATCATCTTATCCTTGATTCCACCGCCCACAATGTTGATTACATTGTACTTGTTGCCAGTTACTTCTTCCATGCCCTCTACTACCTGACGGTACTTGAAAGCAAGTGACTGTGCGATACATCTGATAACCTCGCCCTTTGTTTCCGGAACTTTCTGACCTGTTCTTGCACAATATTCCTTAATTCTCTTCGGCATATTGCCCGGTGTCTGGAATGCCGGATAGTCAGGGTCAATAAGGCTTGCAAACGGTTCTGCCGCTCTTGCCTGCTGCTCCAATTCATCGAATGAAAGAAGCTCTCCTTCTCTGTCCCACTGTCTTCTTGACTCCTGAATCAGCCATAAGCCCATGATATTCTTTAAGAAACGGATTGTCCTGTTTACTCCGCCCTCATTTGTAAAGTTATACTTCATAGCCTCCGGTGTAATCTGCGGCTTATCAAGCTCAACACCCATTAATGACCATGTACCGGAACTTATGTATATAAAGTCCTTCTTATCAACAACCGGAACGGACGCAACTGCCGAACCTGTATCATGCGACGCAACGGCTACAACCGGAATTTCTGCAATTCCCAATTCCTCGGCAAGCTCAGGCTTGATTGTACCGACAATTTCACCCGGATGAATTACATCTGTTAAAATATCTGTCGGAATACCGAGTTTATTTAATAAGTCATATGACCACTCATACTTTTCACTGTTATAGAACTGTGTTGTAGATGCATTGGTATATTCTGTTTTCTTTACTCCCGTTAAGAAGAAGTTGAATAAATCCGGCATCATAAGGAGAGTCTTTGCATTCTCAAGAGTAACGTCCTTTGAAAGCTTAGCTGAAAGGAGCTGATAAAGTGTATTGAACCAGTTAAATGCAATACCTGTTTCCTTGAAGATTTCTTCCTTTGGAACTACCTTGAAAGCTTCCTCATACATACCCTCTGTTCTTGTATCACGGTAGTGATACGGATTTCCGAGAAGTTTGTCATCCTTATCAAGCAAACCGTAGTCAACCGCCCATGTATCAATACCGATACAGTCAATATCACGGTCGCCGGAATTTGCACACTTCAAAATACCCTGCTTGATTTCAAAACGTCCCAGTGAAGATTTCCGTTGATATTTACCGGATCATTTGAAAAGCGGTGCTTTTCCTCCAATGTAATCTTCTCTCCGTCAAAGGTTGCAAGCATCGCTCTTCCCGATGATGCACCAAAGTCAAAGGCTAAAAACTTAAATGTCTTACCCATAATTTTATCCCTTTCTCTCTTAATATAAATAACATATACTTATTATACTCTATTTTCTATCAATTGTCAATAAGAATTATAGACTATTTCTTTATTTTTTATCCACAATTTATTATTTTGCATTTTAATCCTTTAAAATTTAGATGCATAAAATATTTGTTATCGGATTTTAATTTAAAACGGATAATACATAGGTACATTTTCTGCTTTATGCATATATCGGATAACTTCGGATTTTATCTCTTAAACTCCATTCTCTTGATTTCCATACCGCTTCCTACACAATATAAATAATATGTTGTTCCGGCGGTCATATTAACCGTACCTTCCGCCCAATCAGCATTGTTCGACAGATTTTCTATCGGCTGTCCTCCGGTCAGTTCCGGTGATACCGAATAGTATAATTCACCCTTGGTATACGAACGCTTTGCCGTAATATGCATTACTCCGTCATTTAGAGGCGTATACGCAATATATCTGTTTGCATTCTCTCCTGTTACGCTCTTTCCGTTAAAATGCACTCCCGTATTTGTATCAATGTAATCCAATTCACCCGAACCTACAATTACGGCATCATTACAGTTAAATGTATTATCCTCAAACAGATTCATTGCTGTTTTTTCCGTAACATAATTATTAAAATTCCATACAATATTTCCTGCTGTTTTGGAAATATTCTTTTTTGCCGGCTTTGTCAAAGCTTTCTGCTCATTGCTCCACGCAAGTACTTTTACGTTAAATACATCATCTTCCCCGGCGGAGAATTTTATATCCCCGAATTCTATCGGATTATCTCCCTCCTTTAAGTCTGCTGATTGCTTTGCCGCACTTACAAGAGTTCCGTTCTCCTTATACACAGCCATATATACATCCGCCCGCTGCTCCTGTGACGGATTATATAAAGTTATTACTGCCTTTAAGTTTCCCGTTACATTGCCGTCCGCATATACAAATGATGTTTCGCTGTCATCTGCTGCCATGCTTATATCCTTATTGCTTATATCTTCCTCTTTGTACATTTCAAGTCTGTCGACTCTTGCCGGAGCATATCCGTCCTTTATGCCTTCGAGCTTAATTATATCGCCCTTTGACAGTTTTAGTTTAACTTCATGAGAAGTGAGCGACACCGCATCGGCAGCCGCAGAACCCAAATCCTTATCGGCAGTCCATGACTCTATCAATTCATTATTCACATACAGATTAAATTTTTCGTTTCCATCATTTTCATCAAAATGTATGACCTTTAGTCTGTATGTTCCGTTCTCACCCGAAAAACGTGCCTCTGCTGTTCCCTTTCCTGCCTTATTTACATTTATACAGCTTCCGCCCGATGCGGCATCGTTGCTTTCCGTTTCGTATCCGTCCAGCTTCATTTTTTCTGCCTCAATAGACGATTTAAACGTAGGTATACCGTCTTCCGGATTACCGTCATTCACCGTAAATTCCGCATCGGTGTTGGAATAGTTCGGAGCTGTACCGTCACTTTGCAGAACATTGTTAAACGTAATATTGCGGCAATACTTCATCGATATTTTTTGCGACACATTTTTCTCTGTTCCCACAACTATATCGCTAAATTCTATATTTTTAATATAATTATCATCATTTTTACTGCTGTTCGTGAAGCCTTCCATTTCAACAGCCGTATTTATCCATGGGTTGCTTTCAAGGCTGTTATACGCGAGGATATTCATATTGCTGAATGACATATCGCTGAATACCGGACTTGTGCTTGCCGGAGAACCGTCCGCATTATAGGTTACGGAATGAATCAATATACGGTCAACCGTACTGTCCTGAACATGGAAGTTCTTAATATATCCGCCTCTTACCTTATTTGCTTTCAGCTCTATTCCGTACCTCGTATTTGAAAGTACGCAGTCACGGACATATACACCATCAACACCGCCCGACATTTCACTTCCGACCGCAAGTCCGAGTCCGCCGCTGCTCTTGCATCCGATAACCTTTATGTTTTCCGATGCTCTTCCTATTTCGTTTCCTTCGGGATTTTTTCCGGATTTGATTGCTACGCAGTCATCACCCGTATTAAAAACGGAGTTGAAAATCGTGCAGTTTGCAGATGAGTCCGGATCCCAGCCGTCACCGTTTCGGTATCCGCTTGTATTAAAAGTTACCCCGTTTGTTGTTACATTATTACTGTAAATCATATGCACTGCCCACATAGGCGGCTTTGCCGCGGTTATACCCTTTATGTATACATTTTCGGCATTGCTTATATTTATAAGTCTTCCTCTTATTCTGCTCTTTATATTGTTCTCGCTTGTTTCGGAATTGGCTATATCATAAAACGTACCCGCAGAGTTACCTTCGTTTATAGCCAATGCGGTCGCATTTCCCTTTATCGGTGCATAATATGTACTTGAA
>USPO01000127.1 GCA_900556575.1 uncultured Eubacteriales bacterium | reverse complement strand
ACTTGCTAAGGCCGAAGCTTACGGACCTATTCTTCAAGGTATTGCAAAGCCTGTAAACGATCTTTCAAGAGGTTGCAGTGCCGAAGATATAGCCGGCGTGGTTGCAATAACAGCCATACAGGCTCAAAATAATTAATAAAAAATGAAAGGAATTTTAATATGAAAATATTAGTTATAAATGCAGGTAGTTCATCATTGAAGTACCAGCTTATAGATATGGACAACGAACAAGTTATGGCAAAGGGTCTTTGCGAAAGAATCGGTATTGAAGGTTCAAATCTTCAACACACAAATGTTGCAAAGAACGAAAAGACTAAGATTGAAAAGCCGATGAAGGATCACGGTGACGCAATTCAGATGGTTATTGACGCACTTGTTAATGAAAAAATCGGTGTTATCAAGTCAATGGACGAAATCGGTGCAGTCGGTCACAGAGTTGTACACGGCGGTGAAGAATTTGCAGGTTCATGCGTAATTACAGAAGCAGTTATGAAAGCGCTTGAAAAGTGTACACCGCTTGCTCCTCTACATAACCCACCGAACATTATCGGTATCAAGGCTTGCCAAAAGATTATGCCTAACACTCCTATGGTTGGCGTATTTGATACAGCATTCCACCAGACAATGCCTCCAAAGGCATATATGTATGCTTTGCCATATGAATACTACAAAAACTACGGTATCAGAAAGTATGGTTTCCACGGAACATCACATAAGTATGTAGCACAGGAGGCTGCTAAGTTCCTCGGAAAGGCTCCGGAGGAGTTAAAGATTGTTACCTGCCACTTGGGTAATGGTTCATCAATCAGTGCTGTTGACGGTGGCAAGTGCGTTGATACATCAATGGGCTTTACTCCGCTTGACGGTGTACCGATGGGTACAAGAACAGGTTCAATGGATCCTGCGGTTGTTACATATCTTTTAAACAAGGGTATGACATCAGCAGAGGTTGATAACCTTATGAACAAGAAGTCGGGTGTACAGGGTGTTTCAGGTGTTTCATCAGACTTTAGAGATCTTGCCGCAGCAGCTGCAGAGGGTAATGACAGAGCGCAGCTTGCACTCGATATGTTTACATATCAGGTTAAGAAGTACATCGGTTCATATGCGGCTGCTATGGGCGGCGTAGACGCTGTTGTATTCACAGCAGGTGTAGGTGAGAATGATGCGGCGACCCGTAAGGCAATTACAGACGGCTTAGGCTTCCTGGGAATTGAGATTGATGAGGCTAAGAACAGCACAAGAGGTACGGTAGACATTACAGCTGAAGGTGCAAAGGTTAAGACTCTTGTAATTCCGACAAATGAGGAATTAATGATTGCAATCGATACAAAGAAGATTGTTGAAGGGTAATTTGTTTGATTGAAACATTTTGGCTCTAATTTGGTTAAAGTAAACTGATTTATGGTTGAGTTTTGACTCGAATTTAAAACAATAGTCAATATACACAAAAAAACACTGTTGAATTTGAACAATTCAACGGTGTTTTTTCTGTTTGAAATCGTAATTATGTTGGTAAATATATATCAATAGGTTTTTTGAATAGAAAATTCAAAAAATAATTTATCGTGATATTATAACCAGGAAAGAAGGTTTACCAATATGAAAATGGAAGATATAAGAAATATTGCTGTGCTTGGTCATGGCAAGTGCGGCAAAACTACTATGACAGAAGCAATGCTTTATAATGCAAAGCAGACAGATCGTTTGGGTAAGGTAGCAGACGGAAATACTGTCACAGACTGCGATCCGGAGGAGATAAAGAGAGGTCTTTCGGTTTCAGCGGCGGTAGCACCGGTTGAATGGAAAAACATGAAGTATAATGTTATAGATACACCGGGATTTTTTGATTTTGTCGGCGGAGTAAAGGAAGGTCTGAGAGCAGCGGACAGCGCATTGATTGTTTTGAGCGGAAGAAGCGGTGTTTCGGTAGGTACAGAGCAGGTATTTAAGTTTGCAAAGCAGAAGGATGTACCGGTTATGTTCTTCGTAAATAAAATAGACGATGACAGAGCGGATTATCAGAAAACACTTGAGGAAATGAAGGCAGTGTTCGGAAAAGCTGTCACACCGTTCGTCTATCCTATTAAGGAGGGGGACGAATTTAAGGGGTTTGTTGATATAGTTGATATGACAGCCCGCCGATACGATGGTATTTACAGAGTCGAAATGCCTGTTCCGGAAGGTATGGCAGACGTAATAGAGCCTCTTCGTGAAATGATTATGGAGGCGGTTGCGGATACGGATGAAGAATTAATGGTAAAGTATTTTGAGGGCGAAGAATTTACCGTTGATGAAATAAAGGGAGCAATCAGAAAGGGTGTCAAGGAAGGCACGATTTATCCGGTATACTGCGGAAGCGGTCAGGAGAATATAGGTGTACGTTCTTTAATGGACGGTATCGGAAAATATCTCCCGTCACCGTCTGAAATTACGCAGATTGCAAGAAGTGCTTCAGATGCATCACCTGTTGAAGTAGTTCAGAGCGAGGAAGAAACAACTGCAGCAATAGTATTTAAGACAATTGCTGACCCATATGTAGGAAAAATGTCACTGTTTAGAGTTTATTCCGGTGAAGTTAAGGCGGATTCCACGCTCTATAATCCTAACAGAGGCTGTGATGAAAGAATAGGTAAGGTATATACCTTGTGCGGAAAGAAACAAAAGGATGCAGGTATTATTAAGGCTGGCGATATAGGATGTATTGCAAAGCTTGAAAAAACAAAGACGGGTGACACCTTATGCACAAAGGGAAAGAATATTATTTTAACAGGTATCGAGTATCCGGCACCGGTTCTTTCAATGGCTGTTTCGCCTAAGGCAAAGGGTGATGAGGAAAAGATTATAAGCGGATTAAATAAGCTTATGGAGGAAGATCCGACATTTACTGTTACAACAAATCCGGAAACAAAGCAGACACTTATTAACGGTCAGGGTGAGCAGCATATAGACGTTATAGTAAGCAAGCTTTTATCAAAATACGGTGTATCTGTTGTTCTTTCTGATCCGATTGTACCATATCGTGAAACAATTACCGGAACAGCGGTTGTTGAAGGTAAGCATAAAAAGCAGTCCGGCGGTCATGGACAGTACGGTCATGTTAAGATAGAATTTTCACCGGGTGCATCTGAGGAAATGGTATTTGAAGAGAAGGTATTCGGCGGCAGTGTTCCGAAAAATTACTTCCCAGCAGTTGAAAAAGGATTGAGAGAATGCTGTGAGAGTGGTATTTTAGCAGGCTATCCGGTTGTTAATGTTAAAGCTACATTGCTTGATGGTTCATATCATCCGGTAGACTCATCAGAAATGGCATTTAAAACAGCAGCATCACTCGCATTCAAGGAAGGCATTAAGCAGGCAAAGCCGGTACTTCTTGAGCCGGTAGGATTGCTAAAGGTATATGTTCCGGAAAATATCATGGGTGATATTATCGGAGATATAAATAAACGACGCGGTCAGATTATGGGAATGGGTGAAAGCGCAGTTGAAGGTTTAAACCTTGTTGAGGCAGAGGTTCCGATGAGTGAAATGAATAAATATGCGACAGACCTTCGTTCTATGAGCAGAGGAAGAGGTATATTTACGTTTGAGTTTTTAAGATATGAGAAAGCCCCGGAGAGTGTTTCGGCTAAGGTAATAGAAGCAAGCAAGAACTAACTAATTGTAAATTTTATGATTGTCCGGATTATTATAAATCAATAATCCGGACATTTTAAAGGGATTTGTCTAATAATCTGTGGTATTTTCACGAAAATGTAACATTTATAAATATGTTAGGGCAATTTCACTAAATATTTGACTGCAATTTTGGTTATTATAAGACTTACATTTTTCTTAAAAATATGTTATTATATTAATAGTGAAAAGGAAATGTTAAGACTGAGGACATTTCTTAAAATGCATCCGAATAAAATCCCAAGAATATACATATGTTCGGTTGTAAAAAAAGTATTTTTAAATTGACGAGAGGGGAACATAAAAAATGGCTGATTTACAGTTAAAGCACATTTACAAGAGATACGCAGGCGGAGTTACCGCTGTAAGTGATTTTTGCATTGACATCGAGGATAAGGAATTCATCATCTTGGTTGGACCTTCAGGCTGCGGTAAGTCAACAACATTAAGAATGATTGCAGGTCTTGAAGAAATTTCAGAAGGTGAGTTATATATCGGCGGAAGATTAGTAAATGATGTTGCACCGAAGGACAGAGATATCGCAATGGTATTCCAGAACTATGCTCTTTATCCGCATATGACTGTATTCGACAACATGGCATTTGCATTAAAGCTCAGAAAGACTCCGAAGGACGAAATTAAGAAGAGAGTAACAGAGGCAGCTAAAATTCTTGACATTGAGCATTTACTCGACAGAAAGCCGAAGGCTTTATCAGGCGGTCAGAGACAGAGAGTTGCTATGGGACGTGCTATCGTTCGTTCACCGAAAGTATTCTTAATGGACGAGCCGCTTTCAAACCTTGATGCTAAGTTAAGAGTTCAGATGAGAACAGAAATTAAGAAGCTTCACCACAAGCTCCAGACAACATTCATCTACGTAACGCATGACCAGACAGAGGCTATGACAATGGGTACAAGAATTGTTGTTATGAAGGATGGTCTTGTTCAGCAGATTGATACACCGTCAAATCTTTATAATGAGCCGTGTAATAAGTTCGTTGGTGAGTTTATCGGTTCACCGCAGATGAATTGTATCTTAGCAACACTTAAAAAGGAAGGAAACGATATCTATGCTTGCTTCGGTAAGGATAAGATTAAGATTCCGGAGGGTAAGGCTAAGAACCCGGCATTAGCTCCGTATTTAGGCAAGGAAGTATATATCGGTATCAGACCGGAGAACATTCATGATGACCAGATGTTCTTATCAGCTAATCCGGATGCAGTTTGCTCAGCTTTCGTAGAAGTAACAGAAATGATGGGTTCAGAAACATATCTCTACTTGACAATTGCGGGAACACAGTTCACAGCAAGAGTAAATCAGAGATCAACAGCTAAGATTAATGATACAATCAAGGTTGGTTTTGAAACTCAGAAGCTTCACATCTTCGATAAGGATACAGAGGTAACAATCTTAAACTAATTGAAAATTGTAAATAAATGAACTAAACAGTATTTCTTGATAAATGTGCAGTTCCGACCGCTGAGGAGCAAAGTTCCTCAGCGGTTTAATTTAAGTAAATTATGAAACAATAAAATATATTAGTTTAAAAGATAGTCATATATTGGCATGTTTTAAACATAAAGGCATTGGCACATTGCTTTTTTTTTCTTTATATTTTTGATAGGTAAGATCTATCTATAGCATACTTCTCGGTATTTTTTATATTACGCGGACATTGCGGAGGTTATTATGCGGAAACACATATAGGCTGTATTATCAATATGATGTATTCGGAAGAGTGATAAAACAAATTTCAAATGACGGCTCAG